>JAHDFW010000072.1:8055-17861 GCA_020627945.1 Cytophagales bacterium | reverse complement strand
TTTTCTTTCTCAAGTTTTTGAATCTTCCATTTTTCATTAATTCGATCAAATTCCTTATGCATCCCGTAAATCTTATTGTTCTTATTAACGGAGTAAAAATTCTTAGTTAATTCGTGATATCTTGCAAAATGTATGAACGCAGAATCGTAACGCCCAATTTGCTTTTCAATCTTAATTAAGGCGTCTAAATTGTCTGCTTCCTCCTTCAACAACTTATGTTCTCTTGCTATCTCCAAGCCCTTGTTTGCCAACTTTATTACCTCCGCAGGGTCTCCATTATTTTGTCTTAATAGCTCGCATGCATATGAGTAGGCGTAAGAAGCCCAAATATGATTCCCTTCTGTTAACTTATCATTAATAAATTTTAGCGAAAGTTGATATGCCGAATCTAGGTGCAGCCTTAATGCAGCTGATTGTATAGCACAAAAACATATGGCATTCTCAACACTTTCAGATTGGCTAGAATTACAGTACTCATTAGCTAAATCTAGGTACTTTAAGGCATTGACCGTATCTTTCCTTAGGAAATAAAGCTCCCCTATATATGGATAGATGTCTTCAATATACACATCCGAATTAAGTTCTTTAAGCTCGATTAATCGCTTATAAATATTTAACTCCTCTTCTAGGTTAGAATACTTGCCCATAATTTGAGCTTCACGTTTCAAAAAGTAGGCTATATTAATTGTATCCTTATTTTTCTCAGACATTATTAAACCCTTCGACACGTAATATTGCCCTTCCTCGTATTGGAGCAATACGTTAAGATTTAGATGAATAAGAGACTTAACACTACCAATCAATTCTGAACGATGATCTTTGGCTTCGTAATAAAGAAATGCTTTCCTAGCGTATGAATTAGCTACTTCTGGTGAGTAATCGTAATATTTTGCAACAGAATCCTTTAAATATGAATCCGCTACCGGTTTAGAAGAAATTTCATTTACTTCCAAAAATAACGAATGCCCCGTTTGCCCATTAATTGATTGATGTCCAAGCATAAAACTTAGAACCAAAAACAACAAATTAACTCTTCCAAATGAAACCGCATTCACCATTATCAAATGTAACAATTTATTTGCATTACAACTCACCATCAACCTACAATTTCAAGTGCTTTTTCGTTGAAATAGCTTACTTTTCTGTTAAGTTATTTTCAAAAAAAAATCCGAAGCGTTAATCTCCGGATTTCTGTCAGTGTTTATAAATAAGAATTATTTTCTCTCTTTAGTTGGAGGGTATCCAAAGTAGTTTTTATACGATAACGAAAAGTACGAAACACTACTGAAACCAGTTTTTTCAGCAATTTGACTAATATTACCATAGCTAGACTCAATTAACTGCTTCGCTCTTCTAAGTCTAAACTCTCTAACGTACGAACTAATGTTCTGCCCCGTGATACTTTTGATCTTCTTTTGCAATGTAGATCTACTAATATTCAACTTCCCAGAAATATAGTTAAGGTCCATTTCTTTATCAGAAATTCTCTCTTCCAAAACTTGCTTAAGCGATCTTAAGAACTTCTCGGTATCCGGAATTACTTTTAAATGCTTAGGCTCAGAAAGAACAGTGTTAATTAATTTTCTTCTAGCAGCGAGTAGATTCTTCACCTTCAACGAAAGCTCTTCCATTTCAAAAGGCTTACAAATATAATCATCCGCACCAAAATTAAGACCTTCCAACCTGGATTCTAATTCTACTTTAGCACTTAGGATAATAAATGGAATTAGTTCTGTATGTTTCCCATCACGCACTTTCTTCAAAAATTGAAACCCATCCATTTCTGGCATCATAACATCGGAAATTATAAGATCTGGTAACGTTTTTTGCATTTTTTTCAAAGCCTCTTTACCATTATTGGCTTGCATAACTCGGTACCCATACATCTCCAACAGGTTGGATAATGTTTCTCTTAACTCTATTTCGTCCTCAACAATTAAAATTCTCGTAACTGCCATAATTCTATGCTCTTAATTCAATATTCATTAATTCATGTAAGACTCAAATATATAAACTATTTTTCAATTATGCATAATTGACCTCGTTTTTTTTTATATCAACAGCAATCTTCTCACTAGAAAAGTTCCGCATGCGCCTCTATCAACTTCATAAATCCACTATTGAGACTACGCAAAACCGACTTTTCAACCACATCTTCTTCTCCCAACAAAAATCCTTGAATCGTTACTAGCCCTATTCCAGACTGAAATACATTAGAAATTCGATGCTGCAAAAAATGTTGCTCCTCGTCACGTTCGGTAGTTTTTTTAAGAGACTCAACATAGGACCCATAATTTATGTGAATGGGTTGCAATTTATCGTATGACTCCAAAATTGAATCAGCAAAACAGAGCATCATAAATCTAATTAATGCACTTTCTTTGTCTCCAATATGAACATCATAATCAATATGATTAGCAAAATGTTCCAATGCCAAATCACGAATATTTTGATGATTTATGCTCTCAACATTACTAAAATATTTATCATGACAAGTACCTGATAAAAAATCAATAAAGTTACCTATATACTTCGAGGTTTCCATAACTTTCTTAAGACATGCTTCCAAACCTTAACATCTCCGCCTTCAATTTATCTTCGTCAATTGGCTTAAATACAAACCCAAGAGGATTGGTTTCTTTTGCTCTATCCATGGTAAATTCGTCCGCATTACCCGTTACGAAAACCACTTTAACATCTGGCATTTTCTTTCTAATCTCAACAACCGTTTCCACACCATCTTTATCTCCATCAATACCTATATCCATCATAATTATATCCACTGGATTATTTTCCAGTAAATCAAGTGCTTGGTCAGATCTGGATGCCGTACCTATTAGATTCCACTCCAAATCCTGAATAACCTTCTCAATAAACATCTGGATAATAAAATCATCTTCTACAACTAATACACGCTTCATATAGATTCTCTTTTAATCTTACGATAAATTCGTCAAGCTTTCTTAAAGTCTTACGTCCGACTAAATCTAGGTAAAAAAAAGATAGCAAGTATAAAATAATGTAATTAATACAACATTACCTTCCCTGAACTAATTACAGACTTACTATGCCTCAAATATTTTTACTACCTTTATCCTTTAGTATATAGGGATTCGGGACTGAAAAGAAGGTATGAAAAAAATTCTTGTTATTGATGACGAAAAACATATTCGTGAAACACTAGGTGAGTTACTACAATTTTATGGGTTTGACTCAAGCATGGCTTCGGATGGAGTGGAGGCTATTGAGCTCATGTCTAAGAACAAACCAGACATTGTGCTTAGCGATGTTATGATGCCCACTCTTAACGGGTTCGACATGGTTAAACTCATGAGAACCAACCCTGATCTTGCATCGATTCCAGTTATCTTTTTAACAGCAAAAGGTGGCAAAGATGATTTAAGAACTGGGATGGGGCTAGGTGCAGACGATTTCATCACCAAACCATTTCAAATCGACGATGTATTAAACTCAATTAATACTCGACTCGAAAAAATCGACTTGCTTCGCAAAGAAAACTTGGAACAGCAAGTCAAGAAAAGAACAAAAAAACTAGAACTAGAAAAACAGCAGGTAGACGAACGAAATCAAGAAATGACAGAAAGCATGTCATACGCTAGATTCATTCAGAATTCGGTCCTACATGATAATGATACTTTTTACTCCCATTTTAGTAAGTGTTTCTTAATTAATATGCCAAAAGACATTTTGGGAGGGGACTTCTTTTGGGTCAAAAAAATAAATGACGACGTTTTTTTAGCATCGGTTGATTGTACTGGTCATGGTGTCCCTGGGGCACTCATGAGTATTGTGGGGCATATCTGCTTTGATAAAGCCATTTTAGAAAGAAACCACAGAAACCCTACTGATATTGTAAAGGACATTGAGTCTACACTAAGTCATTTTCTATCGAAACACGATGAACGTTTGGTTGATGACGGAATGGACATTGGCCTGTGTAAAATCAATATGAAAACACAAACATTGACATTCTGTGGAGCAAGCCAACCTCTACTTTACGCAACTCACAAAGACAATCCGATCCTTACTAAACCCGAATTCGAAACGGCTCTAAAAATTATTGAAGGAGATACTTGTTTGGTCAACATTAAAGGTGCGAATTCTCTGGGTAGTGTAATAGGCAAATCTATAAAGTTGGTTAGTCACACCATTGAGCTGAGCAAAGGAGATAGAATATACATGTTTTCGGATGGCTTCAAGGATCAACTTGGTGAAACGGAGGATCGCCGTTTCTCTTCATCCAGATTCCGTAAACTATTAGCAACTGTGCAAAGTAAAAAACTTGGAGAGCAAAAAAGTTTAATCACCGATAGTCTTAACGATTGGAAAGGAGCTCTAGAACAAACCGATGATATCATGATCGTTGGCGTAGAATTCTAAGAAGAATTTAAGAAAAAAGAATTGTTTATTGTACATTTAAAATATTGAAGTCAACCATTTCCATATTGGTCAGCATTTCTGACAAACAAACATTAAAGGTTACGAAAAAGGCTCTTACCCCTATTTCATGCTCTAAAATTTATGCAGAAACTATAGAAGAGTGTTTTAATACCTTAAGCAACAAGCTTCCTACATTTTTAATCACAGATCAATGTTTTTCAAATGTCGAAGAGCATCAAGAGCTCTTGAAGTTGGGCAATGGAAAATACCCTGTAGGTGTTATTTTCATAGATAGTTCGGGCGAAAGTAAAGACCCTGAACCACTTTTTGCCAATGGAGCGATTGAGTTTCTAAGCGCACCAATAAATGTAACTCAGATTACAACAAAACTTGAGCGCCATATTGATTATATAAACCTCAAGGAGCAGCATAATCGTGAAAAAGTTAAGGCGGATGAAGCTGAAGAGAAACTAAAGTCTACCTTAAAAACTCAACAAGAAATTATCCGACTGAAAAGCAACGTCGTTAATTTGACCTCACATCAATTCAGAACTCCACTTGCGGTTATTCAAGCAAACGTAGAAATTCTTAAGGTGCTGAATAGAAACATTACGGATGAAGGGGCTAAAAACATGATCGAAACGGTCTACAACAAAATTCAAAAGGAAGTAAAAAACATGGTTTCCTTAATGGATGATGTATTGACCATGGGAAAACTAGACGCTTGGGAAATCACACATGACCCACAGGAAATAGACATTATTGATCTTTGCAACAATGTCGCTGATTCTTACAACTTAGTACAACCCGATAAAAGAAAAATTAAGGTTTACGTATCAGGCAAAGAAAAATGGGTAATCAGTGATGAACGATTATTAGAAATTGCTACTTCAAATCTCGTCAGTAATGCTTTCAAGTATTCGATAGACTCAAAAAGTCCTGAGCTACATTTACTGTTTGAAAAAGATGAAGTTAAAATAGAAGTACGAGACTTTGGCAAGGGAATTCGCAAAGTAGATATTCAAAAATTATTCACACCATTCTTTCGTGGTAAAAACTCAGAAACCATCAAGGGTACGGGGCTTGGACTCCATATCACTCAGCAATGTGTAGACCTGTTAAACGGAAGAATAGAGGTGAAATCGGAATACCGTAAAGGTTCCAAGTTCACTATAATTATTCCTATCAAATATAATGTAGATTAGAAGTCCAGATGAACCCCAACAGGACAATGATCTGACTCCATATAATCTGGATATATGTGAGCGTCTGAGATCTTGCTTTGAATAGATTCACTTACCAAAAAGTAATCAATTCTCCAGCCCACGTTCCTTTCTCTAGCTCCTCCCATGTAACTCCACCAACTATAGTGATCCGATTTATCAGGATACTTAAATCTAAATGAATCAATAAGGCCCGCTGCTACGTAATTATCCATCCCGTCTATTTCTTTCTGCATATAGCCCGCGTTCTTGTTATAATTCTGCTTTGGTCTAGCCAAATCTATATCCTTATGACAAACATTAAAATCACCACAAACAACTACTGGCTTCTTTTTCTCTAATGCTTTCAAATACAACAAGAAATCACGATCAAAGGTAGTTCTGTAATCTAACCGCTCTAACCCTCGTTTAGAGTTTGGAACATACACAGTAACTAAGTAATATTCTTTAAACTCAGCACAAAGTACTCTCCCCTCCTGGTCATGCTCCTCAATCCCCATATCGGAAGTAACTGAAATTGGTTCTTCTTTACTTAATATTGCCGTACCAGAATAACCTTTCTTAACTGCAGAATTAGAATAGATATGATATCCTTTCAACTCATTTAATGCTTCCCTCACCTGATCATCTTGTGCTTTGGTTTCTTGTACACAAAGAACATCAGGCTTCAGTTTACTCATTGAGTCCAACATACCTTTTCTCAGCGCCGCTCTGATTCCGTTAACATTCCAAGATATTAGATTTACCATTTGTTCTGACTTAAGTTTGAAACACGAAAATATAAATTTCCTTAAGAATTGTCACACTTTTATAATCTTACCACTTTATAACCTAAGACCTGATCGTAATACACTCCAAACTGACGTACGTATACCAAAACAATATATTCATTATCGGTTTGTTGAAAGGAACCTTCAATTCCCGTTACATCTGCACTTCCTTTTTGCTTGTCATATTGTGCATATAGGAAATTATAATACCCTTGTTTTAGTAACAACGATTTTTGGTAACGCCCACCAACTGAATCGTATTCCATCATAAATTCGGGCTTCAATTGCCAATCCGATAATTGACCAAAAATATAGATCGGCTCTTCAGTTTTATCTTGTTCCAATTCAAACTTAATCTCTCCATAATCCGAATTAATTTTATCATTACCGTTGAAATTAGAAATAACAAATCTTCCATTCATATCCCGTGTATCTGTGTAGGCAAAATTCTTTAGAGGTTGATGTCTATACAAGTGATATTGAGTTGGTATTTTAGATTGATCTATGGTATCTATTCCAAGTCCTTCGTTACGATTACTTCGGGTGTCAAAAGGTCTAAACTCCGACCCTGCTCGAAAGTTATTTTCACCATTAAAAAAATTGTATTCCATCTGCTTATTGCTCTCCCAAATAGCGGTAGGCATAAGGTTAGAAATAACATTGTCCCAACGTCCATTTTGCATCAAAACTACCTGCACAGATTCTTGCGGATTATTAATTTCAACACCAGAATAATTCAACTTGAAATCGAGTTGATGATTTGTCAATCTCAGATTAACCATATTAGAATAATTCAATTTTGATTCAATCCTAACTTTATTCTCAAACACCACAAATCTTCTCACTAGGTAAACCAACTCAGCATTATCTTGATCATAAATTTCCAGTGCATAATTCCCACTCAATTTTGTTTGTGGTATTTCAAATCTTATGTGTGTATATGGCACATGAGTATTACTTGACTGATCTAAATCGTCCACCAAATATTCGTTAACTTCTGAGACATATTCCATTTCTAACATATTCGATTTTTCCCAATAAAAATCACAGTGCACTAAACGAGCCAACATGTAAGGAACTTCGTCTCCCATCCAATCGAATTCCAGCACCAAAGGTTGAGCTCCATGCAACGGTTTAATAGGGTAATCTGTCACATCACCATCTCCTCCAGAAAGGTAACACTCTACGGTTTTTATATTATCGTCAAGGATCCTATTAACATAGACTTTCTGCTCCTCCCGCACCCTACCTTTACTCTTACTTTGAGCTTCACTTTTTACAAGTGGACTCAAGACAAAAATTACCGCAACAACTATAGACCATTTACAATTCATAACCGCTATCCTATCTCTTCTACTATACTCTCCCAATCATTAGTTTTGGAAATAATTTCTCGATTAAGCTCCTCCAATCTCGCGGAAAAAACACCTAACTTATCTATATCAGAATAAATCTCAGGCTTAGATAATTCAGCTTCAACTTCAGCCTTCTCTGATTCCAACTTCTCAATCTGATTTTCAATTTTAGCAGCCTTCTTCTCCAATTGCTGAACGCGATTCTTATCTACCTGCTCTTTTGACCGCTTTTCTTTTTTAGGCTTGTCTAATTTAGGCTTATCTAAATTTTGTTCAGATTCAATATTTCTTTTAGAATACCAATCTTCAAACTCTTTATAGGTCCCAGGATACTCCTTCACCTTCTGGTTTTCTATATACCAAATTTTAGTCGCAGTTTCGGAAATAAAGTGCCTATCATGCGAAACTGTAATGAAAGTTCCTTCATATTCAACGAGGGCTTCAATAAGAACTCTTACTGCCATCATATCCAGATGGTTAGTAGGCTCGTCCAAAAGCATAAAATTAGCTCCAGAACACATCGTTTTCGCCAATGCAACCCGTGATTTCTCTCCTCCAGACAAAACTTTTATCCTTTTGAACACATCGTCGTCTGTAAACAAAAAGCACCCCAACAAACTTCGCGCTTCAGTTTCTGTAAGTTTCGAGTTAAAACTCTGAAGCTCCTCCAATATATCGTTATTCAAATTGAGAGATTCCATCTGATGTTGAGCAAAAATCTCCTTATTCACATTGTGTCCTTCGGTTATTTCGCCAGTAAATTTCTCCTCACCAGAAATCATACGAAGCAAGGTAGATTTACCCAAACCATTAGCTCCAATCAAAGCAATTTTATCTCCTCGAAGCAACGAAAATTCTGCACCTTCCAAAATCACCAAATCATCGTAGCTCTTCCCTACCCCTTTTCCATCAACAATTATTTTCCCTGGTAATCGATCTAGTTTAAATCGAATTTTCAATTGAGTAGTATCTGTTACTGCTTGCTCAATTCTTTCCAACTTATCCAGCTGTTTCATCTTGGACTGAGCCTGTTTTGCCTTCGTGTTTTTCGCTTTAAATCTTTCGATAAAACGCTCCTGTTGTTTGATGTATTGCTGTTGATTTTCGTAAGCCGCTTGTTGTAAAGTTGACCTCTCCTCTTTCTCAACTTCGTAAAAAGAATAGTTACCTTTATACTCCACCAATTGGCGTTGCCAAACCTCCACAGTACTGGTAGTTGTATTATCCAAAAAGTATCGATCATGCGACACCAAAACGAATGCTGATTTTGACTTCATAAGATACTCCTCCAACCATTTAATAGACGGTAAGTCCAAGTGGTTTGTCGGCTCATCCAGCAGAAGTAAATTAGGCTCCTGAAGTAAAATTTTCGCAAGCATCACACGCATCCTCCAACCACCTGAAAACTCACTAAGAGGACGCTCAAGATCTGCAGTTGAAAAACCCAATCCTTCAAGAATAAGCTCTGCTTGTGAGCGGGCACTATAACCATTAAGCTGCTCAAACTTCTCTTGCAATAATCCAACTTTATTCACAAGGTCATCCGAGTAATTAACTTCCATTTCAGCATATAGAGCGTTCATCCTTTTCTGAACTTCTAACAACTCTTCAAAGGCCTCTAATGCAACATTAATAATAGACTCATCAGACAGTATCGAAAGTAGGTCCTGATTCAAATATCCTATCTTACAATCTTTAGCACTATCGATGCTTCCCGACTCTAAAGTGTACTCTTTATTTATCAATCTAAGCAGGGTAGATTTACCTGCTCCATTTCTTCCTATTAAACCAATTTTATCACCTGGTTTAATATGTAGTGATGCATTCTCCAAGAGGTAGCGATCACCGTATCCGTAGTATATATCTTTTATTGAAATCACGTCGTAAAGTTAGAAAAATTGTATGGAATCAATACCATTACTGTATTGATCCAATTGCTTTTATTAAGCTCCCCATATCTTCTTTGATAGGGTTACGTTCAACTATCGTTCCATTAAGCTCACAGCAGCGCTTAAATGCACGCCTAAAATCAATTAAATTCTCCATACGTAATTGAA
>JAHDFW010000072.1:0-7955 GCA_020627945.1 Cytophagales bacterium | reverse complement strand
CCCATTCTAATAAATATTAGGGGCGTTTTCAGATTTCAATTTTCTTATTTGCAATTAGATTATGAAAGAAATGACAGGTTTATCCCTAGATATTCGGATTGATCCCAAATCATTATTATCTCTAGTAGATCAATAAATAGGGATTCAAAGTGGGTTTCACCTTACCCGTTCAGCTAAGACGTTAAACGGAACCTGAAAGAAATTGTTGTTCCAATATTTCAACTCGACGCACGGATTTTCGTACCCAATCCATCATTACTTGATTCCTCCTTTCCTCACTTAATTGCCATTGAACAGAAGAATCCTTCAATTTATTGGTCAGTTGACTTAAGATCACTGCAGCAGACACAGAAATATTAAAACTTTCAGTAAATCCATACATTGGAATCCGGATAAACTCATCTGCATGTTGCTCTACCTCCTTACTTATCCCATGTTTTTCGGTTCCAAAAACTAAAGCAATTGGACCTGCTTGCACATCAAGTTCATTAACTGTAATGCCTTTTTCATGAGGTGAAGTAGCCACAATTCGATATCCCCTACTTTTAAGACTATTAATAGCAGATACGGTGTTATTCTTCTCTTCATTAAATTGATAAAGATCCACCCATTTTGAAGATCCATGTACTACCTTTTTACTTACAGTAAATTCATGTAAGTTTTCAATAACGTGCATGGATTGGACTCCGAAACAATCACAGGAACGAATTACTGCACTCGCGTTATGTGGTTGATACAAATCTTCAAGAACAACCGTAAGATAATCGGTACGTTGATCAATTACGTCGTTGATTCTTTGTTTTCTTTCTTCAGTTACAAAAGAATATAGAAAGTCGAAAAGCTCCTTATTAAAAGGCTCATTTGGACGTATATTAGTACTTAAACCCTGCACCTTGATGTTCTTCCAAGTGTACTCCTAGCCCAAGTACCAATCTATTTACAAAGTTAAAATAAGCTGTAACCAATGCTGCATCCAGAATAGCTCTATCTTCAAGACCTAAATCCTTAAGTTTATTGATATGAACATTCTTATCTATTTTAGATGGGTTTAAGGTCAAACTTTGAGCGTAAAAACATAAGGCTCTATCCAAGTCACTTAAATCCTCGACTTTGTTGAAATCAAGTTTTAATTGTTCTACTCGAGCTTCGTCTTTCCAATAATGTAATAGCGCCGAACCATGATGCTGCTGACAATACTCGCAATCGTTGGATTTCGACACAACCACTGCTATCATTTCCCTTTGCCACCGCTTAAGTGGAGACTTACCGAACATAATGGTCATATATAGATCCATATGGTTGGTAATAGATTTAGGGTTTAGACTTTGTATCTGATGTACCTCCGCTAATTTACCGCGTGATTCTATTAAATCGTCGTAAATTTCTCTCAACTCTCCTTCTGAACGGTCATAGGAGACTACATCTATATAGGGCATTTAATGTTTAAATAAGTGTTAATGTAACAGTGTAAACCTGAAATTCTTCTGATCAGATTTTTATTACTAATGATGATTAAATGGCTTGTTAGTCTTCTTAACTGCCATTTTCTTAATAGGATTACGTGAGTTAGCAACTTTAAGATTATGAGCAAGACGCTCCGCCTCTTTTTCTTTTCGCTCTACTTTTTCAGCATCTCGTTCTTTATCAATCTTATTTCTTCGATATACGTAATCGTTATGAATCCTTTTAGATTGCTGCGGAGTAAGCTTATAATCCTTACTTGGATGACGACATGAAAATACCGCCAAACACAAAACAATTGCTGCTAAATAATTAAATAACTTCATAACTGTTGCCTATTAACTCATACAAAAGTAACACCACACACGTGCGTTGTCAAGAAAAAACTCTTTTTAAACTAAAAATAGATAATACATCCTATTACGTAAATTCCTAAAAAAAGTTCACTTTTAGAACAAACCAAGTTGATCTTTACCGGAATCTTCGTCTTTATTCTTAGGTTTCACATCTAATTCTATAGTTGTCCCTGGCTTAATCTCATCTCCTTTTTCATCATCAGAAGTCTCGGTATCGGCCTTTTTCTTTGGCTTCAAGTTCAACTTTTTCTTTTCTGGAGTTGGTGTCACTTCAGAGGTAGCTACCTCACTTTCTCCTTCACTTTGGTTCTCCAAAACATCTTCCTCCGACTTAACTGGTTCAAGTAATTTAACCTTAACAACCTTGTCCGACGAGAGTTTATTTCCTAAGGACTTCCATCCTTTCACATCAATAAATTCCGCCAATTCGACGTTTTTTGTTAATTTATCTTTGCTTCCTGCCTTTTTATAGGTCAATTCGACCAAAGGAAGTTTTTCTGTCGAAACTACTGTTAGTTTAGAACCTGATTCCTCAGAAATAAATGTATTAGCCTTATTGGTAGTTGTAGTCTCAATTTGGAATCGTTTTACATAGTAATCTTTATTACTACCTTCATAATGTACCACTGAAACAACGGTGTCATTTTCCAACTTCTGAATAATTTCCAGATTCTTAGTATCTACACGCTTATTAAGGTCGAACTCCATTAGCTCATAGTTTCCATCTCCATAAATAGCAAGAATGAGCTCATCTGAGTTAAAACTTCCAAGATACTTACCTCTTTCCGAAGTATTAAACCTACCTACCGTGTCATCAAACCAAAGATCACGACCTCCTAATGTAGATGTTCCTACGGATTTCTGAGTAATTTTCTTTACTGGATACTTCGTCAACGTATTTCCTTTAGAACCACGCCCTTTAATTCCTATTTCGGCGAAATCATATTCAAATACTTTAACACGAGCTGTACACCCTTGTGAAAGTTGTACTTGAACTGTTTCTGATTCGCTATTTGGGTTGGCAGTAAGATATATTACTTTAGATCCTTTAGCTCCTGTTGTAAGGTGATATTCTTTGTCTCTTGTAATAGAGGTTACTGCAAATCGCTTTACAAACGATTTTCCACTCCCTCCATCCAAGTAAGCCAGGTTATAAACCATATGTTCATCTCCTTTCTTCCAAACATCCACATGAAGAATATTTTTCCCTACAAACACCTTATCTGCTATTCTAGAGACTTGTAATACTCCGTCTTTACGAATCGTTATAATGTCTGAAATATCTGAGCAATCACATACATACTCATCTTTCTTAAGTCCTGTACCTATAAAACCTTCTTCACGGTTCACGTACAACTTAGCATTCATTACAGCAACTTCTCGAACTTCAATGTTATCAAAAGCAGTAAGTTCTGTTTTTCGCTCACGTCCTTTACCATACTTCTCCAACAACTTCTCAAAGTAGGCAATAGAGAAATCAACTAAGTTGGCAAGGTGATGTTCAGTTTGAGCCAAATCTTCTTCCAATTTAGCCATTTTCTCATCTGCTTTCTTAGTATCAAAACGAGTAATACGGATCATTGGAATTTGAGTTAACCTCTCATAATCATCATCCGTGATTTCTCTATAGAAATGCTTCTTAAATGGGTCAAATCGTTTACCTAAATAACCAAAAAGGTCTGGTTTATTATCATACTCCTTGAAGTCGATGTACATTTCTTCTTGGATGAAAATCTTTTCTAACGAAGAAAAGAAAATCTTCTCAAGTAAGTCAGCTTTACGAATTTCAAGTTCTTGACGTAAAAGCTCTTTCGTATTTTCAGTGGAAATGTCTAACAGTTCATTAACTGTTACAAACATTGGTTTATTATCAACAATAATACATGCGTTGGGCGAAATGGATACTTCACAATCACTAAACGCATATAATGCATCAACTGTCTGATCTGGTGAAACACCAGAAGCCAAGGTAATTTCAATTTCTACATCCCTTGCTGTATTATCAACTACCTTTTTAATCTTAATTTTACCTTTATCATTAGCTTTAATGATAGAGTCTACCAACGAAGTAGTGGTCGCACCAAAAGGGATTTCTGTAACTTTAATAGTCTTTTTATCGACCACTTCCATCTTAGCACGGACACGTACCTTTCCTCCTCTCTTACCTTCGTTATAGTCCGAAACATCCATCATTCCACCAGTTAGGAAGTCTGGGTACAACTTCACTCGCTTACCTTCAAGAATCTTTATAGAACCTTTTACTAGCTCTATAAAGTTGTGAGGTAGTACTTTAGTAGAAAGTCCAACTGCTATTCCTTCAACACCTTGAGCCAGCACCATTGGAAACTTCATTGGTAAGTTAACGGGCTCATTTTTTCTTCCATCATATGACTTCTGCCATACCGTTGTGTCTGCATTAAAGGCTACCTCCAATGCAAATTTGGACAGTCTTGCTTCAATATAACGAGCTGCAGCTGCACGGTCTCCTGTGCGAATATCTCCCCAGTTACCCTGAGTATCTATCAAAAGATCTTTTTGACCAATATTAACAATCGCGTCACCAATGGAAGCATCTCCATGTGGGTGATACTGCATGGTAGATCCAATAATGTTTGCAACCTTATTGTAGCGTCCATCATCCATCTCTTTCATCGCGTGAAGGATCCTTCGCTGTACTGGTTTCAGTCCATCTTCAATAGATGGCACTGCACGTTCAAGAATTACGTAAGATGCGTAATCCAGGAACCAACCTTTATAAAGTTCAGATACAGGGATAACTTTCTTATCACTGGAATCCTCACCATCAAACATGTCGTCGTTTTCTTCTATGTCTTCGTTTTCTTCGCTCATGCTATACTTTCTTCAACAATTTTAACTAAGCTGCTTCATCAGCCAAATCTTGTTCAATTCTAAGGTTTTCGATAATGAACTTTTGTCTGTCCGGGGTGTTTTTCCCCATATAATACTTTAACAATTCGGGTAAATTGCTATCCTTTCTAATGATTACTGGTTCAAGCCTAATACCATCTCCAATAAAATCTGAAAACTCATCTGGAGAAATCTCTCCTAATCCTTTAAATCGAGTAATCTCTGGATTCTTTCCTAACTTTTCTATAGCTGCTCTTCTTTCCTCATCCGAATAACAGTAGATGGTTTCTTTTTTATTCCTCACCCTAAACAAAGGTGTTTCAAGAATCTTCACATGGTTATTCTTCACCAAATCAGGGAAAAACTGAAGGAAAAATGTCAGAAGCAACAGTCTAATATGCATTCCATCTACATCTGCATCTGTAGCAATTACGATGTTGTTGTATCTTAGTTCATCTAGACCATCTTCAATGTTCAATGCGTGGTGTAAAAGATTAAACTCTTCATTTTCATAAACCACCTTCTTCTTAAGGCCATATGAGTTTAAAGGTTTACCCTTCAAACTAAATACTGCCTGAGTTTCTACATCTCTTGCCTTGGTAATCGACCCACTTGCTGAATCACCCTCTGTAATAAAAAGTGTTGTTTCTAACTTTTTATCGCCCTTCTTGTCATTTAGATGAGATCTACAATCTCTAAGTTTCTTATTATGAAGGTTAGCTTTTTTAGCTCTTTCATTGGCTAACTTCTTAACGCCCGCCATATCCTTACGCTCTCGCTCTGATTGAAGGATTCGTTTATGTAAAGCATCGGCCGTATCTGGGTTTTTATGCAAGAAATCATCAAGTGCTTTCTTCACGAAGTCATTTACAAACCCTCTTACGGTAGGCCCATCTGGCCCAATATTTATCGAACCTAACTTCGTTTTAGTCTGAGACTCGAAAACAGGCTCCTGAACTTTAATACTTAATGCGCCAATGATAGAAGCGCGAATATCAGTTGCATCGAAATTCTTCTTGTAATAATCTCTTAGAGTCTTAACCACCGCTTCTTTGAATGCGGCAAGATGAGTCCCTCCTTGAGTTGTATTCTGGCCATTAACAAATGAATGATACTCCTCTCCATACTGAGTTCCATGTGTTAGTGCTACTTCTATATCTTCACCTTTCAAGTGAATTATTGGGTAACGATTGGTTTCCTCATCGGTTTTAGCTTTTAACAAATCAAGCAGACCATCTTTCGAGTGAATCTTTTCGTTGTTATAATTAAGCGTAAGGCCTGGATTTAGATAGGCATAGTTCCAAAACTGCTCAATATAAAAATCCGAACGATATGCGTAATTCCTAAAAATGGAATTGTCCGCAATAAAGACCATTTCGGTACCATTACGTTCAGAAGATTCGCGTTCTTTATGATCAGTTTTAAGTTCTCCACACTCAAATTCTGCTTCTTTACATCTCCCATCTCTAACAGACTTAACCTTAAAATAAGTAGAAAGTGCGTTTACTGCTTTTGTACCAACTCCATTCAGACCAACCGATTTTTGAAAGGCTTTGGAGTCGTATTTACCACCCGTATTCATTTTAGATACACAGTCGATAACTTTTCCCAAAGGAATACCACGACCGTAATCCCTGATTTTCACTCGCTTATCCTTGATCTTAATATCGATTGTTCTACCATTCCCCATTACAAATTCATCAATTGAGTTATCAATGATTTCTTTAAGAAGGATGTAGATTCCATCGTCTGGTGCAGAACCGTCACCTAATTTACCAATATACATCCCCGGACGTAGCCTGATATGCTCCTTCCAGTCTAGGGACCTAATATTATCTTCTGAATAATTTACTGCTTCGTTTTCCGCCACGTTACTCAAATTTTAAGTGATTAAACGCAAACAAATCTTACCTGGGATCAAAATATTTCCAATTTGAACAATGTCAAATGGAAAAAATTAATAAAAAAATAGCAGGTAGGATTCACCAACTTTTTGAGGAATTATAATCTTCCTCTTTAATAATCCCAAAAATACAATATTCTGGTGTTTTTCAAAATGTAATTGGGGTGATTAATGCACTTATTTAAAGTGTATCTGATATGGTTTGTTTGGCATGTTGGTAACTGGGTAAACGTCACCTCTATAATTACTGCGAAGGACTTTATCGAATGTGATTTCCAAAGTGCTTCCTTTTTCTAATTTAAGAGAGGAAAGGTCTAACTGATATTTCTGAAGTATTTCAGAAAACACTTCTTCACCACCTTTCCTAATAACCAATTTAGCATCCTGCAGCTTATATCGAGCATCCTGTGGAAAAAATTCCCGAAATTCCTGATCTGGGCTTAATTTTATTACCAAAAGTTCACTTTTATAAGTTTCAAAGTCAAGAGTATCTTTCACCATTTTTCCTTTATTCAAAAAATAAATGGAAGGAGGTGGTGCCAATTTAATTGCGAACTTCCCTTTTACAATAGAGCCATCTTTCAATTTTGCTTGTACAGAAGTGAAACCCGTTCCATTTCTTTTCGGCTCCAAGACAAGTCTAAAATCATCTGGAATGTGAACTTTAACGGCCCCTTCAACCCACCATTGTTTAACTACGGGCAACTCTCCTCTTCCCTGATTATACTTTTTAAATATATCGCCGATGCTCAAGGTGTTAGCGCAATCTTGATATAGGGATATTGATTCTGCTTGCTCAACAAATGAGGACAGAACACTAAAGAGAAACAAGAAAATTAATAAACAACGTAAAGTTTTAAATCTCATATATTTTTCTTGCGTGACATAATACGGCCGAAAACATTACAACATTAATAAGTGACCTATAGCATTGATCAAAAATCAACTTCATATAAACTTTATATCACAAACCTTCATAAGGTAACCCCTTATGTATTTTTTTGTTATTAAAAATGGTAAACCTGTAAGCCGGTTTCTGTTAAACCTGTCATTTATCTAGCCGTAACGTCACCACTACGGTCAATCGAATTACCCCCCGGCATCGGGCGAGCAACCCTTATTTATCCGGTATATTTAATCTTTCAACTCCTGAGGTTTACCCAGCTACCCCGATTACTCGGAATACTGGTGGGCTCTTACCCCACCTTTTCACCTTTACCCTCCGAAGCTTGAGCGAAGGAGGGTAAAACCTCTCCTTAACTTTAACTTCAGAAGGAAGTTATTTTCTGCGGCACTAGCTGTATTCTGAAAAATCAGAACCCTTCCCGTTAGGAAGCAGGATGCTCTTTGCTGACCGGACTTTCCTC
>JAHDFW010000071.1 GCA_020627945.1 Cytophagales bacterium | reverse complement strand
CTTCTTGACTTTTTATTTCATGAAAAATAATGTTAGCCTTCTCATAGTAGAATTGCGCTGAATCTATATTCGTTCCATTTTTATAGGTATAACCAATGTTATTTAATGCGGAAGCAATTCCCAATTTGAAGCCCACAACTTCGAAAAACTTATAGCTTTGCCTATAGCAATATCTTGCGGAATCAAACTCCTGAAAATCCTCAAAGTATCCTCCTAAATTCAGAAAATAATTACCCATACCTCCTGTATCCTTTAGGGCTATTTTACATTGATAACTTTTCTCATAATATTGCCTAGCAGATTCGTAATCCTTCTGTTGCTTATACAAATAGCCGATGTTCATGTATGAGGAACTAAGACCTCGGTTATCCTTCATTTTTTCCTGTATTTTGATAGCAAGAAAATATTTATCTAATGCTGAACTAACCTGCCCTTGAGTATCATACATATACCCAATATTATTAAATGCGGTAGATTGAATTGACAAAATCCTATTTTGAAGTGTGCTATCCAAGCCCTCAAGTTCTTCATACTCCGAGTCTATTAATTCAATGGCTATTTCACAAAGTGGAATTACGGTATCCGGGTACGCCACATACAAATATTCAGTAAGTGTAACATAGGCTTCAGCTTTGTCAACAATATCGGTTGAGTTCTTAGTTACACCCCAAAGCGAATCTATAATTTGTTGGTCATCGGCTCTTACAAATGACGACAAAAAAATAAGGAGAACTCCCAAAAATATTTTAGGGGTGTTTTTCATAAATATCACTCCAAAGCAAGGTTAAGTATCTACAAATGTAAGATTTTAATACTTAAAACTCTTAATAATAAGTTCTGGTATTAACCCATTTTTTTTTCACTCAAATGGAATCTGTATACCGACAAAAAATTAACGTAAAATAAAGACACCAAGGTTAAACGTTTTTACCTATATTGCACATACTAAACTACGATATAATTTGCACATCGTGACAAACTCAAACACGAAAATATATGTCTTCATCATTGGTATTTCGGTAATTGCCGGCTGCCTTATTGGAACATTAAATTCGTTATTTGTATTTAGAGTTGTACCCGAACCAAAGTTCTACATATTACCAGTTCTGGTCTTAATAATCATAGGATATCTTGCAGCTAAAAATTATATCCTTCGAAAAGAACATAAGGCTCAACAAGTCTTAACCAATAATATTTTGGAGGAAAAGAATACTCTTTTAAAAGAGATTCACCATCGGGTTAAAAACAACTTGCAAGTCATTACAAGTTTACTCAGTTTACAATCGGGGTTTATTGACAATAAAGAGGCTAAAAGTATTTTTAAATATAGCCAATACAGAATTAGCACTATGGCTATGGTGCATGAGATGCTTTATCATACCGAAGATTTAAGTAAAATTCATTACGGTCGATATCTAACGAAACTGACCAATAATTTAATCACCTCAATGGTTGGGACGGACCATAATATCAAGTGTAATTTAGAAACCAATGGCCTTTATCTAAATATCGATACGGCTATTCCGCTGGGATTATTAATCAACGAATTTTTAACCAACACATTAAAATATGCGTTTGAACAATCCTCGGGAGAAATTTATATTAATTTAAGAGAGTTGACACCAAACCAGTTTCTAATTCTAATGGGTGATAATGGTAAAGGTATGCCTCCAAATGTAAACTTCAGAACTTCTTCTACTCTTGGACTGCGATTAATGCACAAACTTTCTTTACAGCTGAAGGGGAACCTAGAGATGGATAACTCTAAATCAGGAACGCATTACATTCTTAGTTTCGAAGAAGTTCATCGCATATAAAGTGCTGCCAAACGCTCCATTACAGTTTTAAGATCATACTGTTTACAAAGAGTAAGAGCATTCTCTCCTATTGCGTCACTTTTTTCTGAGTTGTTAATCAGTTCGGTAATCTTATCTACCCACTGCTGAGGTGTATTGCAAATAGAAATATCTGTTCCATCCTTATAATTAATTCCTTCCGCTCCAATTGAAGAACTAATAATTGTTTTACCTAATGCCATCCCCTCCACTATCTTAATTCGCATTCCTCCTCCAGAAAGCAAAGGAACCAACATTAGGTTATGGGAATTCATAAAATCTTCTGCCGAATCTACGAAACCATGTATTTGAATAGAATCTGAATTTAAATTATAAATTTCTTTTGGTGTATCCTTACCTGCTATATGCAATTTCAGTTGCGGATTTTTTTTAATAACTGAAGGCCAAACTTTTTCTACAAACCAAAAAACCGCTTCAACATTGGGTTTCCAGTTTAAAGCACTCAATATGAATACCGAATTTCGATCAATTTCAACCCTCTTATTTTCATTTAGTTTTAGCTCAACTGCGGCAGGAATCGTGACTACATTAGAACTGTAATTTTGTTCTAAAAGCAATTTGGTTTCTAGCTCCGAAATCGATGCCAAAACATCAAATTTAGGAAAGTGTTTCCTCTCAAATGCTTTTATACCTTTAGCTAAATAGGAATAATACCACTTTTTAGGACCAGAAAGTTGATGTGCTAACTTCTCCCAAATTCGATCTTCCAAATTATGAACTCTAAGAACAAGTTTTGGGGGTTTCTCGTCTTTTAAATATCGATCAATTATATCCTTAACGGCATCTACATAGTAGGCCACATAAGTTCCTTCAAAATGAATTGCGTCATACCCCCCTAGAAGTACTTCCTGTTGTAGTTCCTGCTGAAACGATTCAGAAATAAACCGCTCAACGATATATGGAGTCTTCTTGAATAAATTAAAGCCAGCGTTAATCAATTTGATATTAGTATTGACATTGACTCTACGCAATTTGACTCTTGGCAAATGATCAAGGACGTCGTTCTTCTGAAAATGTTTCGGGGTGTTAATTGCTAGAACCGTTACTCTATGTCCCAAATTAGACAAACCCTTCGCCACTTGATACATGGCAATTGCTCCACCATCATGAGGAGGGTATGGCACTCTTGGACATATTTGTAATACTTTCAGCAAAGGACCTATAAGGGTTAATTAAGTTACTTAGAAACGACGTTGCCCAATTGTTTCGCTATCTCCATTTCTGTATTTTTTAGGGCCATATTTACTTGAAGTAATTCGATCTGTTGTTCAGGATCTGCTGTTTTCAATTTCTCTTCATTTTCCTGGATCAAAAGTTGGATATGTTTCCATTTCAACTTCATAATCCTTCCAACTACAGTTTCATCAATCCGATCAAATTCAGTTTTAGTTACAATACCGTGCTTCTCTTCCCAACTATCAAGAGCATATTTTTCCATTAGCAAATCAACTACGAGGTCTTTTGCGGATTCATTATCTAGCTGGAAGAAATAATTGGCTGACACTAATTCCCCTTCTTCCAAAGATTTCTGAAACTTATCAATAATGAAACGACATGATTCATCAAAGATTTCTACATCGGCAATATTCTGTAAGACGAATTGTGCTAAACTATCTCCATCACTCAAATTATGTTCAGAATAGTTAAGTAACAATCTTACCACTTCACGTTCTTGACTTCGAATTATTTGATCTTGTGAAGTCTGCATTTCCTGAGGTGGTTCGAACCCTATAGGTTCTTCAAAAGCCTCTGGAGGAATATCTGAAACCGCACGTTGATCCTGACGTTTCTTATCATTATAATCCTTGATTCGAAGTTTATTAACTTCCGAAATCACAGTATCTTCCCCTATTTCAAAGATATTAGCACACTGTCTCGAATAGACCTCTCTGGTCAATTTATCTTCGATCTTAGCAATACTCTGAACTACCTCTTTAACAGCTTGCGACTTCTTAATAGGATCATTTTTTGTATCCTTTAAGTATAATTGAGACTTGTATGTTATAAAGTCTTTTTGATGCTCCTTAATGTAATTACTAAACTCCTCTCCACCTACTTTTCGAATGTAGCTATCCGGATCATCACCATCCGGGAATGTCACAATTTGAACATTCATGGCTTCTTCCAGCACCAAATCCAATCCTCTCAAAGAAGCTTTAATACCTGCTTCATCGCCATCAAACAAAAAGGTGATGTTTTTAGTATATCTACGGATCAATCGAATTTGCTCAACAGTAAGCGAAGTCCCTGAAGATGCAACGACATTTTTAATTCCTCCTTGACTTAAGGAAATCACATCGGTATATCCTTCTACCAGAAAACAATTATCTTCATTTCGAATAGGATTCTTAGCCTGATAAGCACCATAAAGAACCTTACGTTTTTCATAAACATCAGTCTCCTTGGTATTGATATATTTGGCTTCTTTCTTACCCGTTTTTAAAGTACGTCCACCAAACCCTATTACTTTACCTGCAATATTGTGAATTGGGAACATTACTCTTCCGCGATAGACATCGATCAGGTTACCATTATCTTTTTTATAGGCAAGTCCTGTTTCAACTAAATAGTCTTCCTTATATCCTTTTTTTACGGCTTCTTTGGTAAAAGCCTCCCAACTATCCAAACTGTACCCCAGTTCAAACTCTTCCATGACTACTTCCGAAAAACCCCTTTCTTTGAAGTAGCTTAAACCAATAGATTGACCTTCATCTGACTTGGTCATTTGGTCCTTGTAATAATCACGCGCGTATCCAAGAACTATCAGAAGGGATTCTCTCTTATTCTGCTGTTCTTTGAATTCAGGAGAAACTTCTTCCTCCTCAACCACAATATTATACTTGGAGGCAAGATATTTAAGAGCCTCAACATAACTATACCCTTCGTGCTCACGCACAAATTTCACTGAATCTCCAGCCTTACCACATCCAAAACACTTATAAATCTGTTTACCTGGAGAAACAGAAAAAGAAGGCGTTTTCTCTCCATGAAATGGACAACAGGCCCAATAATTCCCCCCTTTTTTCTTCAAAGGTGCAAAGTCATTCACGATATCCACGATGTCCACGGACTCCATGATTTGCGCTATGGTAGATTTACTGATCACTTATTTCAGAAGTAAACTACAAAGATAATTTTTTTAGCGTTAGAATTTTCATTTCTTTTACCGCAAGTGTCTATAAACTTAATTCGGATGATCTCCTTCCCTAACGCTAAAATCAATATTGGACTTTTCGTCACAGAAAAAAGAATAGATGGTTTTCATAACCTAGAGAGTATCTTCTATCCAATCAATTGGAAAGATGCTATCGAAATGGTACGTGCAGATCAATTTAAGTTTGAAACGACTGGACTAAAAATCGATTCCGAAGTAGAAAGCAATTTATGTGTTAAAGCTTATAGATTACTAGAACAGGAGTTTTCCTTACCACCAGTTCACATGCACCTTCACAAAGCGATTCCAATGGGAGCTGGAATGGGCGGCGGGTCTGCGGATGCTACATTCGTTCTAAAGAATTTAAATGATTTATTCGAATTAAATCTTACCAACGAACAACTGGAAAATCACGCTCGTAAACTTGGCAGCGATTGTGCCTTTTTTGTCAATAATCAACCTACATATGCTTATGACAAAGGAGATCTGTTCGAAAAAGTTCCATTGGACTTATCTAAATATCAAATTCTATGTGTTTACCCGGAGATCCATGTAACTACTGCTCAAGCATACGGAGGAATAATACCTAAAAAAGCTTCTTACAATCTTCGTAATATTTCCTCCCTTCCTATTATTGAATGGAAACAACACATTCACAACGATTTTGAAAATCATATTTTTGATCTACAACCAACATTACGAAGTATAAAAAAAGAACTGTATGATATGGGTGCACTTTATGCCTCTATGAGTGGTTCAGGTTCTACGATTTATGGCATTTTCAATAAACAGATTGAACTTACTGACAGATTAAATTCATTTAATTGTCGTTGGGTGTAAAATTCCAGCCCATAGATTTTAATTGAACTATCATATTTACGTATATTGGCAAAAGAATTAGATATTCTGAATTAGACGACACTATTTTTAACTTCAGGTTTTATTAATTCAAAAAAGTTAAGAGCATGGCACTTTATTATGGCGGGGCAATCATTACAGCAATTTTCGGTTTTATCGGAATGTTGGTGGGACGAAGATTACGCTCTAAATTTAAAAAATACGCACAAACTCCAGTAGCAAATGGACTTAGTGGAAAACAAGTCGCTGAGAAGATGTTACATGAAAATGGTTTACATGATGTAAGAATCTTAAATGTGCGCGGTCAACTTACCGATCATTACAATCCTAAAAACAGAACAGTAAATTTAAGTGATGATGTATATCATGGTGTTCATATGAGTGCAGCAGCTGTAGCTGCTCATGAGTGTGGCCATGCGATACAACATGCTACTTCTTACTCTATGCTAGGCTTAAGATCTAAGTTGGTTCCTATCGTAAACGTAAGTAGTAAAATAATGAATATTGCTTTTATTGGTCTTGGTATAGCTTCTTACGCTTTAGGTCAATATGGAACTGAATTAGCATTAATGGTAATAATAGCTTGCTATAGTGCATTCGCTTTATTTGCATTAGTAACTTTACCCGTAGAATTCGACGCAAGCAAAAGAGCTTTGGCTTGGATTGAGGATAAAAGAATTTATTCTAATCAAGAATATGATATGGCTAAAGATGCGCTCTGGTGGGCGGCGATGACCTATATGGTTTCAGCTCTAGGGTCTGTAGTACAAGTTTTATATTACTTGATGATTTTAATGAGCCGACGAAGATAAACTTCAATTTGAAATTAAGACACTTTGAATAATTTAACACAACGTATTATCACGGCCGTACTAGGAGGTGCGGCCGTGATTTTTTTAATAGTTTTCGAAAGCTATACTTTTCTATTTTTTGTTTTAGGATTAAATATTCTAGGGATTAATGAATTCTATTCGATCGCTGGAATAAAAAAAGGAATAAGCCTTTATTATTCATGGGTGGTTACTACCTTACTGATGATCGCATTCTATTATATGGAAGAGCACGTGATCAGTTTTACGCATGTAGCAACATTACTTCCTTTATTTTTCGGCCTTTTCCTTATTCAATTGTTTAGGAAAGATAATAATCCCACAAATAGAATTGGTCTGATATTTCTTGCAATTGTTTATGTGACAGTCCCACTATTATTCTTCATATCCATTGGTTACGCCAGAGGTAGTTATAGCTACAGATTAATTCTAGGCATACTATTCCTAATATGGTCTAATGATACAGGAGCTTATTTCGCAGGAAAATCATTGGGTAAAACCAAATTATTTGAACGTATTTCACCTAAAAAAACTTGGGAAGGTTCAATTGGAGGTTTGATATTAAGCCTAATTGTAGGTTTCGTCCTATCAAAATATTGGCATGATTTAGACATTGTTGGTTGGTTAGGTGTAGCAGTTATTACTACAATTTTTGGTGGTCTAGGAGACTTAGTTGAATCTATGATGAAACGCGATTTCGATATAAAAGATTCAGGAAATACAATACCGGGCCATGGAGGAATTTTAGACCGATTCGACGCACTCCTTCTAGCAACACCATTTGTGTATTTTTATTTAATGCTTTTAGTATTATTATAGTTCGATAATTCCATTATTTTTACGGTGGAATTTAATGACAAAAAGAGAATAATGGCATACATTGAACCAGCTCCAATTAGGGATAAATCTAACCCGTTTGAGTCGATGATGGAAAGGTTCCACATTGCGGCTGAAAAACTTGGACTATCTGAAGAGGTATATAATGTCTTAAAATCGCCAACGAAGGAAGTAAAGGTACACTTACCTATTACAATGGACGATGGAAGCAAACAAGTATTTAAAGGATATCGAGTAATTCACTCTAACATTCTTGGTCCTTCTAAGGGAGGAGTAAGATTCGATTTAGGTGTACATACAGACGAGGTTAAAGCTCTCGCAGCTTGGATGACTTGGAAGTGTGCAGTTGTTGATATTCCTTATGGAGGAGGAAAAGGAGGTGTGAAATGTGACCCCCGATCTCTTTCGGCTGGTGAAATGGAGCGTATAACGCGTGCATACACTGTCGCTATGAAAGACGTAATCGGACCAGAAACGGACATTCCAGCTCCAGATATGGGAACAGGACCAAGAGAAATGGCTTGGATGATGGACGAGTACTCTAAAATGGAAGGAAGAACGATTCATTCAGTAGTAACTGGTAAACCCGTTGTACTTGGTGGTTCTTTAGGAAGAGAAGAAGCTACTGGACGTGGAGTAATGGTTTGCGCCATTAAAGCGATGGAAAAGCGATCTATTGATCCTGCTTCTGCAACATGCGCAGTTCAGGGCTTTGGAAATGTAGGTTCATGGGCTGCTCGTCTTTTAGTTGAAAAAGGTGTTAAGGTTGTTGCAATTAGTGATAAATCAGGTGCTTTTTATAAGGCTGACGGCATTGACATAGAAGCAGCCATTGAATATAGAAACAATAACAATGGTACCATTGAAGGTTTCAGTGGTGCAGAAAATATTGATCCAGATAGCCTTTTAACTCTAGATGTTGACGTATTGGTTCCTGCTGCAATGGAAGATGTGATCGATGCAAACAATGCACACGACATCAAAGCTCGAATGATTGTTGAAGGTGCTAATGGACCTGTTTCAGCAAATGCAGATAAAATACTTCAGGAAAAAGGAATAATGGTGGTTCCGGATATTCTCGCTAATGCGGGTGGAGTAACGGTATCTTATTTTGAATGGATCCAAAATAGAACTGGATACGGATGGACTCGAGAAAGAGTTAATATGAGGTGTGAAAGATTCTTGAAATCCGCATTCGAAAAAGTATTTAGTGCTACAAAAGAATACGATGTTTCTATGAGAATCGCCGCATACATCATCGCTGTTGATAAAGTAGCTAAAACATATATGTTTAGAGGAGGTTTTTAAGACCTCCTTCTTTTTTTTTAAACTACGACTTTTATAAAATGACTATACACAAGGAAGGTTTTGGAACATTAATGATCACATTTTTTGGCCTATTGGTTTTAAACTTGTTAGCTCTTTGGAAATTACCAGTAGCAATACCCTATGTTGCCGGGTTTTCGATCATTTTCTATCTATTGATCCTTCAGTTTTTCAGACATCCGAAGCGAACTTCTCCTACTGGAGATAACATAGTTATTGCTCCAGCTGACGGTAAAGTTGTAGTAATTGAAAAAACGAATGAAACCGAATATTTGAAAGACGAAAGAATTCAGGTTTCAATATTCATGTCTCCAATCAATGTTCATGTTAATAGATCCCCAATTGATGGAGTGGTAAAGTATTTTAAATACTGGCCAGGTAAATATTTGGTTGCTTGGCATCCAAAGTCTAGTACCGACAACGAAAGAACAACCACTGTTGTCGAACACAAAAATGGAGCTCAAGTTCTCTTTAGACAAATTGCTGGTGCATTAGCAAGACGTATTTGCTGGTACATTAAAGAAGGAGATAGTCTAAAAGGTGGGGAAGAATTTGGCTTCATCAAATTTGGATCCCGCATAGATATTTTTCTTCCGTTGGATGCTAAAATCAACGTTGAATTAGAACAAAAAACTACTGGAGGAGAAACAATTATTGCGGAGCTGAAATAAACGCTAGTTTAGATATTATCTATTCTGCAGATCTGCTTTAGTAATCTTACAGTTGATCCATTCTCCATCAAAGGAAGCCTTATACTTCTTGTAAAATTCAATAGCTGGTTCATTCCAATCTAGAACCTGCCAAGTTAGTCGATTCACACCTTCCTGTTTGGCTGTATGAATCATAGAATCTAATAGTCTTTTACCTACCCCCTTATTTCGTTGAGACTCAGTCACGACTAAATCTTCAAGATGGATACATCTACCCTTCCATGTTGAGTAGCTGTAGTAATAAATGGCTGTCCCAATGATTTTACCTATATTTTCCGCTACCAAAAATTTAAACACAGGTTGATCTCCAAATGCATCCTCTTGCATTCTTTCAACTGTATTATCCACTTCATCACCTGCCTTTTCATAAACAGCTAATTCTTGTATCAAGTTTAGTACTTGCTTCAAATCTTCTGGCCTTCCTTCTCTTATTGATAACATACTCAATTACTTTATAAGTCTTTGGTCAATTAACAAAAAAAGGACGTAACTCAAAAGTCACGTCCTTCAATATTTTTTAGAATTAATCTTTATTATTCTACTACACTTTCAGTAGGTGGTACAACTCCATCACCTGTTCCATTATCAAAGCTAAAGTTAAGCGTAAAACGCAATGTGTTAGCCAATGGATTGTTTTGAGTTAAAGAAGACAAATAAGCTATATCAACTCCTATAAATTGATATTTAACACCTACTCCAAAAGTTAAGAATTGACGATTCCCTTTTGTTCTATGTTCTCTAAAGTAACCTGCTCTAAACGCAAGAATATCTCGGTACCAGTACTCACCTCCTGCAGAAATAATAATTTCACTTAATTCCTCTTTAAACTTACTTCCTTTCACATACTCATCTGATCCATCTTCACCTTCTACATACAGTCCTGTTGCATCATTAAATGAACCAAAAATCCCACTTGGAACCGACCTTGTATCAGGATCAACACCATATAATACCACAGGTGAAGGACCACTATTATCCCAAATTGGAGGAGAAGGGACTAAATATTTATTCAAATCAAGAGAAGCTGTAAAACTTTGATATTGATCTATTTCAGTTTTAAGAGCTCCACCAACTTTCAAATTTGCTGGTAAAAAATCTCTATTATTATCAACACTATTAGTATAAGAAATCTTTGCTCCTACATTAGACATAGTCGCAGCCAATGCTAGTTGAGCAGGCTTTCCAGAAACTGCAATATCATTGTTGTAATAAATAGAAATGTCTCCTGCTGCCGTTCTTCCTGGACGAGTGTTGGTTCCATCCGCTAGTACAGCGTTTCCAGATAAGTTAGAGTTGATAAATTTAAGATTCAAACCAACAGCAAGTTTCTCACTTAACTGGGTTGCATAACCTCCAGTAATAGCATACTCTTTTGGAGTAAAACTTCCAAGGTCATTAGCATTGATATCTGTAAATGTAATTTCACCTAAATCAAAGTACAATAACGATACACTAAATACTCCTCTGTCACTAACACGTTTGTATCCAGAAAGATAACTCAATGACATATCGTTGATTATACTTCTTAACCACGGTGTATAACTTGTAGAAAAAGAATACTCATCCTCAACAAATGCAAGCTTAGCCGTATTCCAATGAATCGAATTAGCATCAGGAGTCAAGGCAACTCCTGCCTCTCCCATTGCACCTGCACGTGCATCAGGGGCGATTGTTAAAAAAGGAACTGCGGTAGTAATTGTTCGAATTGAGTCGTAACCATCAATAGGTCTACCCAATACATTGTTTCCAGTATTTTGTGCCTGCGTACTCACTCCCGTTGCTGAAGCCAAAAGCACAAAAATCCCCGCCTTTATTTTATTTATTATCATTGAATTAAATCCTTGTAACCGTCAAATATACTGCATTAACACATTCTAAACTACGATTCTACATGTTTATTGTATGTATCTGCGTTTTTTTTAATCCTTGAACTACTTTACTTAAGAAGTAGCATTTTTTCGATTTTATAGGCTTGTTTTTCGTCCGATGAACGAACATTTAACCTGTAAATATACACTCCTCTTGCAAGCTTATCACCCCAGTCGTCTCTTCCATCAAAAAACACTGGAGATTCTACATGAGAAGGACTGGCAAAACTATCAAAGTTTATCGTTCTTACTGTTCTACCCGACAAAGTCATTATTTGAATATTAACTTCTAAATCCTGTCCCGCCATATTATGATCAAAGTGGAATTGTGTACTTGTAGTAAATGGGTTAGGAAAATTAAGCAAGTTGTCAATCTCAATCCCATCACTATCTACCACCAAAAACTCCAGATAATCCTCTCCTGAATTATTGTACACATCCCAAGCTTTTACTCTCAATGTATGTAAACCTGGTTCTAAATCAAATAATGGAAATTCAACGGTTCCTTGAGTAAAAGAATCTTGATCTGCCGTATAGTATTCGTTTAGCACGAAAAGTCCTTCCCGGTCATCATCTAAGATAGCCGTTATTTCATGTCCAATTCCTGATCCAGCAGTGTTAATTCCATTTTCATCTGAGAGTTTTGCTAATAATATTGGGTCCGTTCCAGTCATCCCCCCAAATACAAAGGAGAAATCATCCATAAAAGACTCCACTAAAGGCGGATCATCATCTCCAACAGCATTTGGGTCTGAACCTCCAATTTTCACATCAATACTAGCTCCGTTTGCGTCACATACATCCTCGGTATCATCGGATTGAGCATACATACTTATTTTCCCTGTTCCAAACTGATAATTAATATCTTTTGGAACCACAAATTTAAAAGAGAAACGTCCATTTGTAACTGTAGATTTACCGCTAAAAATAATGTCCTTATAAACATCAAATTCACGAGCCTCACTTTCATCACCAAAAGTTTCCACACTTGACTCTTTATCAAAAACACGTACATCTACGGTCCCGTTGAAATTTTGCATCAAATTTCCACTACCATCTCTAACTTCACCTTCAAAAACGACTTGACTTAGCGCTTTTAAAGTATCAGAATTTGCTCCAATTGTATCTCCGTTCAATGTAGTCAGAACTATATCTTTCATCGGATAAGCCAATTTCATACTAGGATCACCTAATAAGGTAAAGTTTCTATTGCCAATTCCAGAAATAGAGCTGTTCTTGGTTTTTATCATTATATCTCCAAGTCTTGGAGTAGAACCATCTGATAGGGGTTCAAAAACGTTATCAAAAAATGCGGTGTTAATCAAGAAGTTAGACCCCGAGTTAACTGGTCTAGATGTTGTAATAATTGCTACAGCACCACCTCTTGGATTCAATACTGTATATTCTCCCGCCGATACTCTTTCTGGATCATCGTAACGTCCAAACTCACAAGTAGCGGTAAACATCAGTGTTAAATTATCAAAATTGTCCCATGAGTTGATTTGATCAACCGTCATTATTTTCTCATGGGCTAAACCTGTTTCCCCACCATGACCCGTATAGTTGGTAATAAATGAACCTGTACTTATTTTACGATTCAAAGCATCATTAGCGTCTGGTGCAGCCTGACCACTCGCTGTTGGTATTTGTTGATACGCATCCAGATAAATTTTAGAAATATTATATTCTGGATAGTCTCTCTCTAATTCAGATGCCATCCCGTCTGCATCGCGAATATGAATATTTCCATCACCATCATCTGCTATCAACGTAATTTCATTTTTCCACCTTCCTAAAATTTCGAGGTTATTCGAATAATGAATGATCTTGTTAACGATTGCTGCCGCCTCACTGGCTGTTTTACAAATAATTCTACCTACTCCAATATCCAACGTATGCGCTTGTGCTGGAACTTCTGTCCAACTTCCCTCGTCATCTTCCATAAAGCCAAAGTAATCATCCGAAGAGTAGGTTGAAACAGGTCTTAATGACTGTACTGATTCATATACTGGAACAAAATTCGTATTCTCTCCTATTCTATCTTTGTAATCGTAGGAGCAATCTCCAAATAACAGCAAATATTTAAACGTCGTAGAATCCCTTTTGTATAGCATTCGAGCCAAATCTCTTAATGCTGTTATATCTTGCTTACCAGATGAAAATTCATTGTATACTTTAAACACATCAACAACCTCTACGGTGAGCTCGTCATGTTCAATTCTATAATCAGCTAATCGCTGTGCTTCTTCCATAAAATCAGGATGTGAAATCACGAGCATATTTGGAACTTCTAGGGCATGTAAATCCTGATTCCCCACCGAGTCTGCACTTGAAGGTGCTGGAAAACTACTTCCGTTAAATAGAACATACTCTTGTAATTCATTAGCGGTTTCAACAAAACTCGCAACGCTATTTTCTATGGTGATCTCCTGAATGGAAGGGTGAACAGGGTCCGTAATATTCCAAACTTGAGTATTGAAAACCGAATTTAATCCTACATTATACTCCGTATTCATCTGACTCATACTAGACAAGTTTCTGAAGTGCAATATATTACCCGCTGTAAGTCTTAAATCTCGCTGGTAGTTAAATTCCAAATAATCAATATAGCCTGAAGCTTCTGCAGCACCTGACGTGTTGTATCTAAAATCAAAATTTAAACTAGGACTAGCACTAGCCAGATTATCATAGTATCCAACTCGATCAAAACCTTCTGCATGATAGGCATTAATACCTCTTCCATCGAAAGCAACATTACCAATCGGGTTTTGATTCATCACTACATCAAAAGAACTTGAAATAGGGGAATTCCCCATTAACCTTGCGTATAACTTAAAGGGGGTACTTGGTAAATAGCCATTTAAATTGAATCCAAATTGCTGTTCCAGTTTAAAGTCAAACTTCTCAGAGTACCATGTTCTACCTGACTTAATAATATTATACTCCTCTTTTTCGTAAACCAGGTAATCGTCGAAATAATTAACCGAAGCTCCAGCGTTTGTTCCAGAAGCAACAGTTTCCATTCTTTTTCCCTTATTCCCTCCCCATGTCACAAAATAATAAGCGGTATCAGAATAAATATTGTTTGTATGTACGAATCTTCCGGAATCCGCACTTAACTTCCAATTTTGAGTTCCTTGCCCATAAAACAGAATATAATCAGCTCCTTGAAACACGCCATCTTCTTCCCCTACTACCAATATATTGTTTTCCTCTAGATCACTGTATCTGAATTCGCTATTGAGTTGAGGAAGCATTGTCCCCCCGTTACCGTAAATTTTAATGGTAGAAGGATCTATTTCTGAGGCATCTACGCCAAATTCCGAAACAAAAAAATCTCGGTCTAATTTGTACACTCCACTATTGGGAATTCCAATTTTATACCAAATCCCACTTGAGAGCACTGAGGATTGGCCATTTACATTCATTAAAGCTCCTCCAGCGAATACACCAAAAAGCACCAATGAGTATATTTTTCTTAAATAACTTTGCATAACAACTAAGGAAATTAAAGCCTTTCGACTTCTTCTTCCTTCTTAACTACAACAATCATCAAATTATTGTTCCTGACATCGTATTTCTTTCAAATAATTCTAAGTTGTTCCAATTGATAATTAATCAAGTGTAAACCACTTCTTTTTCAAATCAACTTAAGCCTAAAATGCAATATCGAAATCAGTACGTAGACCAACAAAATAAACGGAATTGCTGCTATTTTTAAAGTAAAAATCAAGATTATTGAAATTGCGATTAGCAACCACCTAGCAAGATTTTCCTTAAACCCAAACCCTTTAAATTTAAGAGCTATCATCTTAAGAGGAGAAATTAGCAACCAGGAGCTAATTAACGTAATCCCTAAAAGCAACCAAAAATTCGATAACAGGTCATGGGTAATCAAGGTTAAAGACCCAATAAAGATCGCATTAATCGGTGTAGGCACACCAATAAAATTATCACTTTGATCATCTGAAATATTAAAGACTGCCAACCTATATCCTGAAAAAACAGCAATTAGGAGACCTATAAATGGCAAATAAGATCCTTCAGGCTGAGTCTTAACCATTAAGGTGTACATCATAACTCCTGGCAAAGCTCCAAAGGTAACCATGTCGGCTAACGAATCTAATTGTGCTCCTAATGGCCCACTAACTTTCAATGCTCTAGCAACAAAACCATCTAAGAAGTCAAATAGGGCGGCTAACAGCATCATACTTAGAGCTGGCCAAACCATTCCATCTAATATTAAAATGATCCCTACTCCACCGCAAAACAAGTTGCCTAGGGTAAGAATATTTGGAATATGCTTCTTCATAAAACGCTAATAAAAACTAAGCCTTTAACGCACAAAAAGGATTATATATTTTCTCTTCTCCAACCGTAGTAGAAGGTCCATGCCCTGGATAAACAACAACGTCATCCCCTAACGGAAAAACCACATTGTGGATAGAATTAATTAATGTATCAAAATCTCCACCTGGCAAATCCGTCCTTCCAATACTTCTCTGAAAAAGAACATCTCCCCCAATTAATTGCTTAGTCGGCTCATGGTAAAAAACAATATGTCCTGCCGCATGCCCAGGAGTAAAAAGAATTTTAAGCGTAGTATTACCAAATGTTATTTCCTTCTGATCTATTGGAATTATTTCGTCTGGAGCTTTTTCAACATAACCTCCAAACCCATACATCATTGAGTAGTTTTTTACCGATTCATGCTGAGCCACGTCTTTTTCATAAACGTACAGAGAAACTCCAAAATGCTTAGTGCAAAAATGATTACCTAAAACGTGATCAATATGTCCATGGGTGCTTAATATTTTATCGACTTTTAGCTCATTAGACTCAACAAAATTAACAAGTTCATCTTGTTCATGCTGCTCATAACATCCTGCATCTACGATTACGCATTGCTTAGAATCATCATACAACACATACGTGTTCTCCTGAAATGGATTAAAAGTAAAAATCTTAATATTCATTCCTCAATCAAACTTTTTTGGTTTAATTGTACAAAGTAAGAATAAATAACAATATGGTCGGATTTTGACATCAATTATTTAATTCGCACGCAACTAATATTAACAAACGTGTCCCAAGAAAGAAAAAAAATAAAAATAGCGTTAATTGAGCCATTTTATGGAGGCTCGCACAAACAATGGGCTGAAGAATTATACAAATACTCTCGGCATGAAATTCGAATATTTTCTCTTTCTGGTCATCATTGGAAATGGAGGATGCATGGAGGTGCAATAACTTTAGGAAACGAGTTATTAAAGTCGGGGTTTAGACCTGACCTTATTCTGGCAACTGACATGCTTGATGTAAGTGTATTTCTCGGTGTAATTCGAAACCAATTGAATCAGACCCCAGTTTGCCTTTACTTTCATGAAAATCAAATCTCCTATCCTTGGTCCCCTAATGATCAGGATGTAAAAGCTGGAAGAAATCACCATTACGGATTTATTAATTACACTTCCGCTTTAACGGCAAACCATGTGTTTTTCAATTCTCAATACCATCTTAATTCCTTCATAAATGGTCTGAACAATTTCTTAAGAATGTTTCCTGACCACCAAAATCTAGAAAGCCTGGACGCTATTCGTACGAAATCATCGGTTTTACCCTTAGCTATTGATCTCCAGAAATTTGACAAACACAAAACAACTCCTACCCCAACTAAAAATGAAAAAATAATAGTTTGGAATCATCGCTGGGAGTATGATAAAAACCCTGAATCTTTGCATCGAATATTGCGAACTATCAAAGATCAAGGAAACAATTTCAAGCTATGTCTTCTCGGCCAAAAATTAAAAAAACACCCACCTGTATTTGACCAAATAATAAATGAATTTTCCGAAGAGCTTATTCACGTGGGCTATGCAGAAAATTTTGAAGATTACGCAAAACATTTGTGGAAGGCAGATATCACTATTTCCACATCTATTCAGGAGTTTTTTGGTATAAGTAGTGTAGAGGCAATCTATTGCGAATGCATTCCTCTTTTACCAAATAGACTTAGTTATCCGCAACACGTAAGTCGTGATTATCTTTATGACAATGAAGAAGAAGCCATCTCAAAATTGAATAATCTTTTGGATGATTCATCTAATTTAACTAGTTTAAGCATCGAAAATTATGACTGGGGCAAAAGTATTAATCTTTATGATGATACTTTTCAATCATGTGTAACATGCTAAGCGAAAAACCTTTTCAGATAGACAGGATCGATATCCAAATTATTTCGGGAGACATCACGGAGTTAAAGGTGGATGCCATTGTTAATGCTGCTAAGCCTTCACTTCTAGGAGGTGGTGGTGTTGATGGCGTAATCCATGAAAAAGCAGGCGACGAACTTTTCCTTGCTTGTGAAAAAATCCATAATGAGCAAGGTAAATGTGACCCTGGAAATGCCGTAATAACCACTGCTGGGAAATTACCTTGCAGCAAAGTTATTCACACTGTTGGTCCTGTTTGGGAAGATGGTGATCAAGGAGAAAGTACAACTCTAAGTCAATGCTACGTAAGTGCGTTAGATTTATGTGTTAAACATGGCATAAAAACAGTTGCATTCCCAAACATAAGTTGTGGTGTATATGGGTTTCCTAAACGTGGTGCAGCAAGAATTGCTTTAAGAACTGTATTGCAATATGAAAAAATTGAACAGCTTGACAAGGTGATTTTCGTGTGTTATGAGGA
>JAHDFW010000070.1 GCA_020627945.1 Cytophagales bacterium | reverse complement strand
GCCGTTTATATATTGTTTATGGGCATTCACATAATTGTACTTCTTTTTATAAAAGTAGTTAGTATCTTAATTTGTTTAACCGGATTTAGACAACTACCCTGTAATCAAGTGATTAATTGTTATATTTGTAGACTTGACAATATCTATCTGATATGAAATCGAACCTGAAACTCATCTTTACTAGTCTTGTAGCTTTAATGTTATTTAACTTTGCTACCAGTCAAAATATTACCATTTCACAGCCTAATGGAGGTGAGATTCTGTATCCTTGTGGAACTTACCCAATCCAATGGACTGCCTCGGGAACATCCAATTATTATAATATTGATTATTCATTAGATGGTGGTACGATTTGGGCTTCAGTTACATCCAATTACCTCTCTACGACTGGGGTTTTTAATTGGGTAGTGCCAGATGTTATTTCAAGTACCGTACTGATTAGAATTACCGATGCGCAAAATGGAACAATAGTAGATGAAAGTGACAATCTATTTCAGATTAGAGTCAGTATCGAACTTACTAGTCCTAATGGAGGAGAAACATGGAAGGCAGGAACCACTCAACAAATTACTTGGAATGATGAAGGAACCACTGGGTCCTTTAGAATCCTATATTCAACAGATGGCTCCAATTATACAACTATAGTTAGTGGTTTAAGTACTACTACGGGCACCTATGATTGGCTTGTTCCGAACACACCTTCTACCAACTGCTTTGTCCGAGTTCAAGACAATTCCCAAAGTTGTAAACATGATATAAGTGATGCAAACTTTACGATTTTACCTGATGATCCTAAGATGAATTATCCAAATGGAGGTGAACACTTATATCCAAATTGCGATGTTACTATTACTTGGGATGATACAAAATACTTTTCGAATGTAAACATTGAATACTCTTCAGATAATGGTGTGTCTTGGACGAATATTATAAGTAATACTTCCAATGATGGTCTGTATAATTGGACTGTTCCTAATGTGCCATCTGCCAATTGTATTGTTCGGGTAAGTAATTATAGTGACCCATCCTATTACGATATAAGTGATGGGGTTTTTGAAATTGAACCACCAATTACAGTAGTTTCTCCGTTGCCAGGAGATACGCTGAATGGATGCGACAAAATTCCGATTACCTGGAATAAATCACGAGATTGTATCGGCAACTTTAGAATCTATAGCTCGTTTAATAACGGGATTACTTGGAATCAGATTGCGTACGTTGGTACCAACAATAGTACGACTCAAACATATTTCTGGACCGTTCCTAATGGTGTTATCTATGACAGTGTTTTAGTAAAAGTTGAATCCAATTCATATCCGACCACAATGTATGATGAAACAGATTCATTGTTGCGAATTGAACCTAGTAATGACATTACCGTGACTAGTCCAAATGGGGGAGAAGTAATTCCAAATTCTTCGATACAAACCATAACTTGGACTAATTTACCTTCTGCCTCTGGTCAATATAGAATCTGGACCAGTACTCAAGGTATTGTTGCGAACAATATCACTGGTAATTCATATAACTGGGACGTTGGAAATTATCCGTGTACCAATTGTGAAGTAAGGGTTTATGATAACCTAAATACATGTAAGTACGACCAAAGTGATTCTGATTTCACGGTTTTACCTAAAACACCACTTTTAACTTCACCAGATGGTGGAGAAGTACTTGATCCAATTTGTGACTATAGAATAGAGTGGGATGAAACCACTTTCTATAACAATGTGCGTATAGACTATAGTGAGGATGGAGGGATTAGTTGGTCACCAATTACTACCAATACAAACAATTACGGTTACTATTACTGGGAGGTGATAGATGGTCCAAAATCAAATATGCGAATTCGCGTTAGCGATGTAACAGATGTTAATGTTTACGATATCAGTGATGCCGATTTTAGTATTCGTCAACCAATAAAGATTACTGCCCCTCTTGGAGGCGATACAATTGCAGGATGTGGTCAGGTTACGGTTACATGGGAAAAGCCACCAGGAAATTGTATTACGCATTTCAGATTGTATAGGTCTATTGATAATGGAGTTACTTGGACGTATGCAGGATTTGCAGCTGCTAATGGCTCTACAACACAAAGCTATACTATCAATTTATCAAATTATACTGCACCTACTCCTACTTTGTTTAAGGTTGAAGATAACTATAATACGTGGAGGTATGATGTAACTACAGTACCCACAGTGTTTATTCCTAGTAATGATATAACTGTAACCTATCCCAATGGAGGTGAACAATTTGAACCAGATTCGAACATTAATATTACTTGGACCAACCTTTCTTCCGCATCGGGTCAATATAAAGTTGAGCTAATTAGGGCTACTGGAACTAATTATACCTTATCTAATAATCTCATTGGAAATAGTCTTAACTGGAACACTTATGATATTCCAGATAATGACTGGAAAATTAAAGTTTCGGACTACAACAACACCTGTAAGTTCGATGAGAGCGATGCTGTTTTTGAATTTCTACCTCGAGATATAGTGCTCACTTATCCTGTCGGTGGGGAAACGTTTTACCCTCACTGTGTGGAACGATTAACTTGGGATCCTACTACGGTTTATTCCAAGGCAGTTTTAGATTATAGTAAGGATGGCGGTATTACTTGGAATAGCATCTCTTCCAGTGTTAATGGTTATGTTGGTTATTACGACTGGACCGTACCTAATGATGTTAGTGGTAATGTGTTGGTCCGTCTTAGAGATTCGTACGATTATTCTCGTGCTGACACCACTGATTCTATATTAGCAATTGCTGAACCGCTCAAGTTGACAACCTACCTTGGTGGAGATACTTTGATTGGTTGTGAGAAGTACACCATTAGGTGGGATGCTTCTAGTTGTATTGGGTACTTTCGAGTATATGTTTCTTATGATGGCGGGACCAATTGGTCACAAATTGCATACTTAAACGGTAGCACTAAAGCATACCTGTGGACGGTACCTTCTAATCAAGATTCGGATAATGTGTTGTTTAGGGTTAGGTCAAACTCTATTATTTATGAAGTGGAAAGTGACAGTGCAAATGTGGTGATTCCGACTAATGATATTACAGTAACTGCCCCAAATGGCGGTGAAATAATTGAAAATGATTCGAACTTTACCGTTACCTGGACAAATTTACCATCTTCCTCTGGAACCTATAGATTGTGGGCGAGTAATGTTGGATACTTTGCGTCTAATGTTATTGGTAATAGTTATGTGTGGAATGTTGGAAATAACCCATGTACTAATTGTCGTGTAAGAGTATATGATCAAACTAATACTTGTAAGTTTGATGAAAGTGATGCTGTGTTTACGGTATTACCAAAAGATCCAGTTTTAACTTCTCCAAATGGTGGAGAGGAATGGTATCCTGTTTGTGAGAACCTAATTACTTGGGATGTAAATACGGTGTACTCCAATGATGTTCGATTGGACTACTCTTTAGATGATGGAATTACGTGGACCAATATTACAACTAATCAATCCAATGATGGTATGTACTATTGGTATTCAAGTGGAATAAGTTCTACTGAGGCAAGAATTCGTATTAGCTCAGGAGGCAGGTCAGATACAAGTGACGCAAAGTTTACTATTAAACCTCCGATTAGGGTAATAACACCAAACGGTGGAGACACGTTGGTAGGATGTAGCAGTAGAATTATTTCTTGGGAAAAAGCGAAAAACTGTGTTGGTGATTTCCGTGTGTATGTTTCATATAACGGAGGAAACAACTGGTCATATATCAAGTATGTAAGCAAAAATACATCTACCATTCAAAGTACTAGCTGGACTGTTCCAAATAGCCTTACCACTGATAGTTTAATGTTTAGAGTAGAGTCTACCACTAATAATTCGTGGTTTGATGTGAGTGATTCTAACAATACGTTAATTCTTAGTAATGATATTACGGTAGTAACTCCAAACGGAGGAGAAGTAGTGAATGTCGATTCAGCATTGCAGATTACTTGGACTAATCTATCAAGTGCTTCTGGGCAATATACTATTTGGACAAGTACCGACGGGAACGTTGCAACTAACGTTACTGGTAATAGTTATGTTTGGAATGTAAGCAATGATCCAGGGCCTGCTACTATCAGAGTTTATGACTATGTAAATACTTGTAAGTATGACGAAAGTGATGCCTCGTTTACAATACTACCAAGAGACCCTTTAATGACAACCCCTAATGGAGGTGAGAGTTTATGGCCATATTGTAGTACTCCTATTTACTGGGATCGAGAAACCTTTTATAATAATGTAAGGATAGATTACAGTCTCAATAATGGTTTATCATGGAATGTCATTACAACCAATACGTCCAATGGAGGTTCTTATAATTGGCAACCACCTAATGTCAGCTCAGATTCTGTTTTGATTAGAGTTAGTGATGCCACCGATGTAACAGTTTTTGATCAAAGTGACAATGTGTTTACCATTAGAGAACCTATTACACTATTAACACCGAATGGTGGAGATACGTTGTATGGCTGTAATAAGGTTACACTTACGTGGGAAAAAGCAAGGAACTGTTTAGGGAACTACAGAATTTGGGTTTCGTATGATGACGGTCTTACCTACAATACTATTACATATGTAAATGGAAATAATACCAGTACAATTCAAAGTTATACGTGGTCAATTCCTAATAATTTGACCAATAATCAGGTTAGATTCAAAGTTTCTTCTACTACCTATACTTCGGTGGAAGATGAAAGTGATGCGGCGATTACAATTTTACCAAGTGATGAAATTAGTGTAACGAATCCTGTTGGAGGAGAGGTTTATGCCAATTCATCGGATCAGCTTATTAGTTGGACTGCATCTTCGAATACTTCAGGAACCTTTAACATTTGGACGAGCACTAGAGGAACTATTGCAACTAACGTATTAGGAAATAGTTACACTTGGAACACAGGCAATTTTCCAACCACTACTGGAATTGTAAGAGTATATGATAATACCAATACGTGTAAGTTTGGTGAAAGTTCAGGCAATTTTACGGTTCTTGAACAAGATCCACTCATGACTTCTCCAAATGGAGGGGAAGAGCTCTATGCAGGGAACCAGTTTCCAATTGAGTGGGATAGATACACTTATTACACAAGCAACGTGGATTTGGAATATTCCTTAGATAGCGGTTCCACATGGAATCTAATTACAACAGTTAGTAACGATGGTTATTATAACTGGACTATCCCAAATGCAGACTCTGAAAACTGCTTAATTAAAGTATCCAGTTCTTCTACTAAATACGATATTAGCGATTCAGTATTTACGATCAATCCGGCAGTTAAAGTTATTACACCTAACGGTGACTCTGCTGTGTCTGATTTGGGAGGATGTACAGTTACTTCCATTACATTTGAACGTTCCCCTGCATGGAATCAGTATCGTATAGAGTATTCTTTGGATGGAGGAAGTAACTGGAATGTGGTTACTAGTTATTTTGCATCAAACAGCAATCCAGCAACTTATAATTGGACACTTCCAAATATTAATTCTGATCAAGCATTGGTAAAGGTAATGCCTTATTATCAGCATAGCTACTATGATGAGAGCGACAATGTATTTAGTATTAATAAGCCAGTAAATATTATTCAACCAAACTTTGGAGGAACAATGCAAGTTGGTTCTGTTTATACCATTGCTTGGGAGTCTGATGGAATTTCAAATTTGTATGATATTGATTACTCAACGGATGGAGGCTTAAGCTGGACTAACATAATAACGGGTTATAACACTTCTACAAATACATACGATTGGACTGTGCCTAACATTCCTTCATCTGATTGCAGGATCCGAGTAACTGATAATATTAGCTCATGTAAGCAGGATGTGAGTGACTTGGCTTTTATCATTTCAAACACACCTCCTCCGATTACTTTACTGAATCCAAATGGTGGAGATACTCTAGTTGGATGCTCAGATTATACGATTGATTGGACGGAAGTTTCTTTGAATGGTTTATATGATATTGCGTACTCTGTAGATAATGGTTCTAATTGGATCAATATTGAAACTAATTATGCTACTGCTGCTCAATCTTATACTTGGAGTGTTCCAAATATTGATGCACAGGCATTGGTAAGAGTTCAGGCTTCAGGAACACCAGATTTTGATTTAAGTGATGCGTTGTTTACAATTCAAAGAAAGTATTTAGATGTAAATATTGCCGACACCACGGTATGCTCAGGAGAGTCCGTTCAGTTGGTTGCCTCTGGTGGAATGAGTTATTCTTGGTCACCGATACTTGGTCTAAATAATAGCTCAATTGCTAATCCGATTGCTACTCCTTCTGATACTACTACATATACTGTCGAATATGATGATGCAGGATGTATTATATCGAATCAGATTACCGTGAATGTAGTTAACACGTCAGCTTTAAGCGCAGGGATTACTGCTGTTGCTTCTGATGATACGATTTGTGATGGTGGAGTAGTAAGTTTTACTTCTAGCATTATGAATGGAGGTTCAAACCCGATGTACAGTTGGCAGGTGAATGGAATCACTGTTGCGAATACCCCTTCTTATGTTGATTCGAATTTTACAGATGGAGATAGCGTGAGAGTGATACTTCAATCGGATTTATTATGTGTTCAAAATAACCCAGATACTTCGGCGGCGTTGGCGGTTCATGTATTGCCTATTGTTACACCCGCCATTACTATTGCAGCGACTCCAGGAGACTCTATTTGTGTAGGAGACACGGTTTATTATGTAGCAACTCCAGTTAATGGAGGGTCTACTCCTTCTTATCAATGGTATGTAAATGATAGCTTGGTTGGTACAAATAGTCCGAATTATTCAAGTCACTTGCTGTCAAACGGGGACTCTATATATGTAATAATGACCTCTTCTGCTCAATGTCCAGATGTTGCGGAAGCTACTTCCAATACTCGAGTTCTTGGAGTTGGGGATGTACCAGTTCAACCTTCAGTTATCATGGGCGATTCTTCCGTTTGTGTAAGTGGAACATACACTTACTCTGTGGATTCGATGCCAGGAGTATCCTACAATTGGACACTTCCTACGGGGTGGACAGGAGTTAGTACTTCACACACGATTACAGTTACGGCATCAGGAGCAGGTGGTACAATTACAGTGACAGGCAACAACCTTTGCGGAAATAGCGCTGCTAGATCTATACCTGTAACGGTTAACTCGTTGCCTTTTGTACAAGCCCACGCTAGTGATTCTTCCATATGTTTAGGAGACAGTGTAATATTTACTGGCTCTGGTGCAGTAAGCTATAGTTGGATTGCAGGTGTTGTAGATGGGGTTCCCTACTACCCAACGTTCTCTGCTGTTTTTCATGTAGTTGGTACAGATGCAAATGGTTGTCAGAATACGGATTGGGTAGCAGTATTAATAGATACATTACCAGACGTTGTGGCGAACGCAACAAGCACGAGTATTTGTATTGGAGATAGTGTGTCATTGAGCGGTTCAGGAGCGACTAACTACAGTTGGTCCAATTTCGTTGTTGATAATATGAATTTTGCTCCAACCTCTACGGAAACTTATGTGGTTACTGGTAGTAACTCTCTTGGGTGTGTGAATCAAGATTCTATCGAAATTGTAGTGAACAGCCTTCCGACCATAGAGGCAAACGCTTCTGATACCATTATTTGTAATGGAGAAGATGTGACGCTGTCGGGGAGCGGTCCTGCTACGAACTTTACTTGGGACAATGGGGTAACGGATAATGTAGTATTCAATCCGATAGTTTCCACTATGTATTCGGTAACCGCAAATGACGCTAACGGTTGTCTTGGAGAGGACTCCGTTTATATTGTGGTGAATGCATTACCAATAGTAGATGCAGGAATTGATCAAGAAGTTTGTGAAAATAGCACTGTTGTTTTACAAGGTTCAGGAGCTGTAACTTACACATGGAATAATAGCGTGATAGATAATTCTCCTTTTGTAATTGGAGCAACCTCAGATTATGTGGTTACTGGAATGGACAACAATGGTTGTAGTGCAACAGACACTGTAAATGTATTAGTCAACGCTAATCCAATGGTGATTGCTAATGCAATAGATGATGAAGTCTGTAAAGGTGATTCGGTAACATTATTTGGTTCAGGAGCGGATTCTTACACTTGGAATTTTGGTGCAACTGATGGAATTGCTTTTGTTCCAACTGGATCATTTACGTATAGTGTTACAGGAACAGACACGAATGGTTGTGTAGATTCAGATTCTATTTTGGTAATAGTACATGACCCTACCAATATTGGAATATCGGCCTCTACTACTTCGGTTTGTGCAGGAAGTGCGGTGACTTTAGCAGGAACGGGTAATGCAAACTTTACCTGGGATAATGGAGTATTGGATAATATATCTTTTGTTCCAGTTGCGACTAATACTTATACATTAGATGCCCTTGATAGTAATGGTTGTACAGTAATAGATTCCATAACGATCACGGTTCTTGATTTGCCTACAGTTAATGCAGGAATGGATCAAGATATTTGTGAAAATAGTGATGTTACCTTAACTGGTTCTGGAGCCAATAGTTATTCATGGAATAATGGAATAGTGAACGGTGTTGCATTTACCGTAGTAGGTTCAGGCGAATATGTAGTTACGGGTACCAATCTAAATGGTTGTAGTGCAACAGATACCGTTCAAGTAAATATGCTAAATGCTCCTTCAGTTCAGGCTAATACAACAGATGGTGTATTATGTTTTGGAGATAGTACTTCGCTCTTTGGTTCAGGCGCAGATTCTTACGTTTGGAATCATGGAGTTTCTGATATGGTAGCCTTCGCTCCAACCAACACTTTAAACTATGTAGTTGTTGGAACAGATGCGCAAGGCTGTACTGCGCAAGATTCTATTACTGTGGTAGTAAACACCTTGCCAAACGTAGTTGCAAACTCAACGGATACAGAAGTATGTATTGGGTCACCAGTTACGTTAAGTGCAACGGGAGCTACGACTTTGAATTGGAGCGATGGTGTAATTAATAACTCTCCGTTTGTTCCTACTAACACGACCACTTATTATGTTACGGGAGTAGATATCAACAATTGTGTTGCTCAAGATTCTATTGAAGTTATCGTTAATTCTTTACCGATTGTTAATGGAGGTATGGATACTACTTTGTGTGAGGGAAGTGCTTATGTGTTAAATGGATCAGGAGCATTGCTTTATACTTGGAATAATAGTGTTACAGATGGAGTTCCATTTGAAGTTAACGGAAACGCATTGTATGTAGTTGTTGGAACAGACGCGAATGGTTGTCAGAATACGGATCAAGTTCAAATTAATGTGTTAGCAACGCCAAGTGTTTCGATTTCTGCTACTGATACTATTGTTTGTGATGGCGATAGTTTAGCATTAACAGCCTTGGGCGCAAATAGCTATTTGTGGAATAATTCTGTTGTAAATGGAATGTATTTTGTGCCAACTAACTCGGCCACTTATAATGTAACTGGTACAAATTTGAATGGTTGTTCTTCACAAGCTTCAATATTTGTGTCCGTAAACGATTTACCAATGGTTAATGCTGGTTTGGATGTAGAAGTTTGTCGTGGTTCAAATGTTACGCTAGCGGCTTCAGGTGCTCTAACTTACAGTTGGACCGGAGGTGTATCCAATGGTGTCTCGTTTGTAGCTAATAACACACTGCAGTATATTGTGACAGGAACAGATTTAAACGGTTGTCAGAATACAGATGCGGTTGATGTGAGAGTTAATGAACTTCCTAACATTGTGGCCAACACTTCAGATAATTCTATTTGTCTTGGAGAATCGATTACCCTAACAGGTTCGGGTGCTGATGCCTATACATGGAATTTTGGTTTGATTGATGGAGCAACGATAACACCAACTTCTACGGCAACATATATAGTAAGTGCGGTAGATTCTAATGGATGTGGAGGGATGGATAGTGTGACCGTGGTTGTTAATTCGATCCCATCAATTGTTGCTTCAAGCACAGATGGAGAAATTTGTATTGGTGAAGATGTAACGCTTTCAACGGTGAATGATGCAGGGTTAGTTTCTTGGGATCATGGTGTTGTCTCTGGTATATCTTTTAACCCAGATTCTACCGTTACTTTTACAGCGACTGTTACAAATTCTGGTGGATGTTCTAATTCAGATCAAGTAACTGTGATTGTAAACGCGTTACCAATAATTGAAGCGGGGATGGATACTACCATTTGTGAAGGTGAATTGATTACGCTTTCAGGTTCAGGAGGTTTGCTTTATACATGGGATCATGGAGTTGTTAACAATACTCCATTCGTTCCTAGTTCTACAGAACTATATGAAGTGACAGGTACAGATGGTAACGGTTGTCAAAATACGGATGTTGTTACCATTACACTAGATGTTGCACCTGTGGTTGTTGCTAACGCATCTGATACTTCAATTTGTCTTGGAGACAGTGTGATGCTTACTTCAAGTGGAACAGCAAATAGTTACTCGTGGAATCCAAATGTAACTGAAAACAGCTATTTCTACCCAGTGTCAACAACTACCTATACTTTAACAGGGACGGGTAACTCGGGATGTAGTGCTTCGGATCAAATCACTATTCAGGTTAATCCTCTTCCTTTAATTTCGATAAGTGAAATTGGACATGAAACATTTGGTGCAGATGGGTTTATCAATATTTCTGTAACTGGAGGAACACCTGCTTTCGAATTTGATTGGAATATGGATGGAATTGGAGATTTTGATGATTTAGAAGACCCTTCTAATTTAACGGCAGGTAGTTATTATGTAACGGTTGGTGATATAAACGGCTGTATCGACACAGCGCACATGACCATAGACTCGTATTTGAGTGTTGAAGAAGAGTTGGAGAATCAGTTTGTGGTTTATCCGAATCCAAGTAATGGACTCTTTAAATTGAGTATTACAGAGACTCGTTTTGATAAGTTTTCTATTACCATAACCGATCTTGCAGGTAAAATTGTTGATCGTCAATTTACTCAACCACACCAAAAAGAGGTGATAATTGATTTGACGGATGGCTATTCGAATGGCATTTATTTAGTGAAAATTGATGGGGCCGAATACTCATTAACAAAGCAGATTATTTTGCAGAAGTAATCTTTTAAATTATTTCTAATTAGGTGAATACTCTCTGCCAAGGTGGAGAGTATTTACTGTTTTTATGACTATGTATCGTATGAATAACGAAGAAATTCAAGAAGTAATGAATTCCACTTTTAGTGGCTTGGCAATCTTTTGTAGAGATCTTGATCTAGAAGAAAATCTGGTTTCTAAATATGCAGTGGGTCAAATTATAATGGAGCGTGGATTCACCGACCTTACACATCGAGTTGGAGGTATGTCAAAGAATTGTAGATACCTTGTGGCTTCATCCAATGGGAAGGATTTGTCCATGTTTAGTCCTAATCCTGAATTTGGGCATATAGTACTACAGTCAAACGCTTATTTCAAAGTGTTAGACATTCAAAAAGAAAATGGAAAAACTCAAATACTCTTGTTGAATATTCCAGAAGAAGGAGTTTCTATTTTCGCTAGTTCCAAAATAAATATAGAAGATCAAATTATTGAAAAAGGCATTGAAATTTTTAATAATGAGAAAACGTCAGATCCAATAGTTGATTTACAGTCGTCAGAATGGATAGAACGTACTTCATTTCCATTAGGAATGAGTAAAGAAGGAGTGTTTTTTATGGATATGGAGCAACAGCCTCCTGCTCAACCTGAAAAACAGCCTGAAACACAACCTTTAGAAACACCTGAAGAGCCTAATGTCACACAACATAGTCCAGATAAACCAGAACCTATTGTGCCTAAAAAGAAAAGTTTTTGGGACAAGTTGTTTGGGAAGTAATACGGGTTTTTAATTGCGATGTTGATGGAGGAATTATTAGAAGGTTTAGAAGGACTACTAGATATTAGACTTGAAAGGAAACTTTTCGGAGATGCCTACGATCCGAACCAAAAGAACACATACACTCCACATGGAGATTCGTTTGGAAGTTTAAGGTTAGATGATCTTGAAATTCGAGATTTTAAAAAGCTATTTCCTTATTTAAAAAGGGGGCAAAATTTTGAGCTTGTCAACTGTACTATTCCAAACTTTTCTGAATTGTTAATACCTGAGTTCCATGATTTAATTTTGAACAATGTCACTATTAAAAGTAATACATGTAGCTTAAAAGGGCGATTACCTTGGCATTTGAGACTGGATAATATGCAAATAGATGCCAAGTGCTTTAGATGTTTTGAAATAACGAGTATTAAGGGTTTTAAGCAAGTTGATATTACAAATTGCCACATTGATAATATTCAGTACCTCAATAATATAAGGCCAGTATCTTTAATGACGTTGGACAATATTACTTTTACTTATAAGCCAGAGAAAAAACCGCTTAAAAATACTACTAGGCGTGTTTCGATTTCTAATTCTACCTTCAAAGACCTATCTTTTTTACCTTATAAGAGTTCGCTCAAAGATCTACAAATCGAAAATTGTAAGATTGGTAATTTGGCTTTGGTTCCATCATTGCCTAACCTAGCGGAACTTTCTATTGATGCAGAGACAAGAGTAAAATCTAAGAAAATTCTTAAAAAAGTAGGCAAAGGTAAGTTGTCATGCACATTGGATTATGGAAAAAAGCCTCTCGATTTAAGTAATGTAATATCAATAAAAAAGTATCTACACTCTTTGGACCTCCACGGCCTTAGAACAACTAACTTAGAGGGCCTTGAAGAATTTAAAAATGTTCAACATTTATCTTTTTCGAACTCTCATGTTAGTGTTGATGCGTTTAAGCCTATTGCAAAGCAGATTAAATCCATTTCTTTTTATTCATCAGTGATAAAAAATGAGCATGGTTTTAAGCATTTTAAAAACCTTCAAAGGTTTGAGTTTACCAATTATAAGAAGAAAAGCGCACTGGGTTCATTCGAAAAAATTGTCCTGTTAGCGAAGACTTTAAAGGAACTGGAAATTAGTGATTCCAGAAAAATTGAAGCCCCGAAAATATTAGGAAAATTTCGAACTTTAGAAACGCTTAAAATTCAATATGATATTCCAGTAGAAACGGCAAAACAAATCCTTAAGCTCGACAACCTAAAACGACTTCAATTGAATGTGAGTTCTAAAAAGAAATGTGTTTTGAGCTTAAAGAAAATGATCCACTTAGAATCGTTGATCTTAGACGCAGATATTAAATTTATTGGCTTCAAACATTTAAGAAAACTGAAGGCTCTTAAACTAGGTGAGAACTTATCGGGATCAAAAAAACAGCTCAATTCTATTCCTAAATTAAGGAATCTTACGCGTTTAAATATTAGTAATTATAATCTCAAGGTTAATGGGCTAGATCAATTCCCAAATTTGGAGTTTTTAAGGTTAAATGGATGTCCAAAAATACGATTAGGGAAACTTAAAAAGTTGAAAGTTTTGGATTTAGATAACTCGGGTATAACAGATTTCACCAAGTTTGAAGAATTGCCAAAACTGGAGAAGCTAAATTTGACCTATACGTTTTCGGATACTGTTCTTAAAGACATTTGGAAATTTCCGAACCTAAAGTCCTTGGCTCTTAACGAAAGTCAGGTGAATGATATTTCGGATTTAGAACCACTTAAAAAGTTGAAATATTTGGATCTATATTATACCGATGTGAAGGACGTAACAACATTGAATACCTTACCGAATTTGCAGGAGGTCAATTTAGCAACATGCAACAACATTGATCTCGAAAAGCAACTAGAACGTCCTGAAATTGCTCTTTACTGCGGACTACCCAATGTATACCTTTGGATTTGGGATAAAGATGACTTTGGGATTTAGGAAGGTTAAACATCATTGATTTAACCATTTTTAACTAAGTTTGAAGCCTTCAATAATCTTGTTCGAATAACCATGCTTTTCAATTCCATAGATTTCGCACTCTTTTTACCTTGGGTATTTGCGAAGTATTGGATCATACCAAAAAAGTGGGTTAAGTCTCAAAACTTGCTGTTGCTTATAGCAAGTTACGTTTTCTATGGTTGGTGGAAGCCTGAGTTTTTAATATTGATTGCAGCTAGTTCTCTTATTGATTTTTTAGTAGGGTTAGGCCTCGAAAAATATGAGGATAAAGGTCTTAGGAAATTGCTTCTGGGTGTTAGTATTTCCGCGAATTTAGGGATGTTAGCTTATTTTAAGTATGCTAATTTCTTCATTGAAAACTTTGTGTCAGCATTTACCTTCTTTGGTTCTCCTCTTCAAGTAGAGTCACTGCGTATTATTCTGCCCGTTGGGATAAGTTTTTATACATTCCAGACCTTGAGCTACTCCATTGATGTATATCGAGGAAAGTTGAAGGCGACCAAAGATCCCATTGCTTTTTTCACGTTCGTAAGTTTTTTTCCGCAATTGGTTGCAGGTCCTATAGAACGCGCGGTGGATTTACTTCCGCAAATTGAGAAAGAACGAACATTCGATTATGATAACGCAGTAACAGGATTGAAGCAAATATTGTGGGGATTGTTCAAGAAAATTGCAATTGCTGATTTATGTGCTCACATTGTTTACGCGGTATTCTTGAAACACGAAGAGGCCAGTGGCAGTGCGTTGTTGTTTGCTGCCGTAATGTTCTCATTTCAGATCTATGGAGACTTTTCTGGATACTCAGATATAGCAATAGGGACGGCAAGATTGTTTGGAATTAAACTGTCTCCTAATTTTAGATTTCCATATTTTTCGAGAAGTATTCCAGAGTTTTGGAGAAGGTGGCATATTTCACTTACCACATGGTTTCGAGACTATGTTTATATACCCTTAGGAGGAAGTAGAGGTTCTACTTTTAGAACTGTTTTTAATGTTGTATTGGTATTTGTTGTAAGTGGATTTTGGCACGGGGCAAGATGGAATTTTATTTGGTGGGGGGTACTAAATGCCCTTTGGTTTCTCCCCTCATTACTCTTGAAATTAAACCGTAAAAATCTCGATGTTGTAGGTGAAGGAAAGGTTTTGCCAAGTGTTTTAGATGTGCTAAAAATTGGAGGAACGTTTTTAATTGTGACCATGTTTTGGATTTTCTTCCGAGCAGATAATATGGATGTAGCATTTTCCATTGTAAGGAAGATATTGTCACCAGATTTGTTTTCGGATTTCACCAAATTTCCAATGCGGGACTTTCGATTTTTACTTTATACTATTCCTCTGTTTATGGCGGTTGAATGGTTCGGTCGTGAAAGCACTTTTGCACTAGAGAAATTGGGAGAAAATTGGCCTCGTATTTTGCGTTGGTCCTTTTACATTGCTATTGCGGTTGTAATCTTCTTTAAGTTGGGCAAGCCGCAGGGGTTTATTTATTTTCAGTTTTAAAAGAATTAGATGATGAGAAAATTTCTTTTAAAAACCGCTTTATATCTGATTTTGACCAGTGCAGCTTGTGTAGCAATTTATTCCTATTTGGAAAACGAGAAGAATACGTATCCAGAGGATTATCAAGTTTTTATGTATGGCGATTCTCAGATGTATCAAGGCATTAGGTTTACCCCTATCTTAGATACTTTAGGGAAGAAAGGAATTACTTTTGCTAAACATGGTGCTGGTGTTTATGGTTTTCTACGATTTTCTGATTTTGTCGATGATTCTAGTACCGTACTGGTTACATTTTCGCTCCCAATGCTCATGAGACCGAAGTCCATTGATAATGACCGATATAATTTATCAAGAGACCTAATTACATTGGCTTTTAAGGGATATTCAAAAAATGATTTAAGTACCATTTATCACAAAAATGGATCTAGACCAGATCGAATTTGGAAAGAAACACATGGAACATATTTTGGTAGAGCAGAAAACATTAGAGTTCCACAAAGTGTAAAAAGCGGAGCATTCTCAAAACCTTCCCCGTATTTGGATGCAAAAATGGAATTGTTCGAATTGGCTGTTAATCGTCTTCGTAAAAAGGGATGTAGAATAATAATGATTCAATTTCCACACTCTGCTGATATGGATCAAGTTGTTCATGACTCACCAGATTTTAAGAAACTTGAAAATTTTAAGGCGAGGTTGACAGGTGAATATTTACAGGATCATAAAGAGATCTATCAGGTGGACTCAGAAGAACAAACACTTTATGATTTTACCCACCTTAACAAAACAGGTTCATTACAAGTTACTTGGAAAGTAGCTGATTTCCTGAAAGAACAGAAAGGTTCAGCTTTTCTTCAATTCAAAACTACCGAGCAGAAGTAATTTATCTTTAATCGTAGGAATTGATTGGCAATAGGGTTCTGGATTACAGTTCGTCGAACAGTCTTGCACTTGCCAATAAACGTTTGTATGTTTGGACTAGAAGCGTTATAGTTCAAAGAGTATTATGAAAAAACTAACCTTAGCATTTTTAAGTGCAGCTGTATTGGTAGGCTGTAAATCTGGTAATAACGATAATGATATGTCTAATAAGAAAGCCAAAAATTATCCTGAAACCGATACCATAGAACATGTGGACACCTATTTTGGAGTAGAAGTTCAGGATCCGTTTCGTTGGTTAGAAGATGATCGATCCCAAAAAACCGTAGATTGGGTGGATGCTCAAAATAAGTATACTCAAGACTATATTAAGAACATTCCGTTTAGAGATAAGATAGAAAAACGTCTTACCAAACTTTGGAACTATGAGAAGGAATCCGCTCCTTTCAAAAGAGGTGATTACTACTATGTGTACAAAAATGATGGTTTACAGAATCAGTCTGTTCTGTATCGTATGAAAAATCTTAAAGGGAAGAAAACTGAAGTGTTTTTAGACCCTAACAAGTTGAACGAAGCAGGTACCGCTGCACTAGGTTCTACATCTTTTTCCAAGGATGGCAAATACTTTGCCTATGGAATTAACGATGCAGGTTCGGATTGGCTCACCATCTTTGTGAAAAACACTAAAGACGGATCTGATTTAGAAGATAAATTAGAGTGGTGCAAGTTTACTGGAATGGCTTGGCAAGGAGATGGGTTTTACTACAGTAGATACGATGCTCCTAAAGGAAGCGAATTGTCTGCCAAAAACGAGTATCATAAGGTTTATTACCATAAGCTGAATACTCCTCAATCGGAAGATGTTTTGGTATTTGAACAGGCCGATTATCCTAAGCGCTACATGTTTGCTTCTACTTCCGACGATGAAAAAACATTGATGGTTTCAGTTTCCGAAGGAACCAGTGGAAACATCCTTTACTATAAGGATTTAACGAATCCAGAAAGTGAATTTGTACAGTTGAATGACGATTTTAAGAATGATCACAGCTTTATTCATTCGGATGATGATAAACTATATTTCTATACCAATTTAGACGCTGAAAAATACAAGTTGGTTACTGCTCAAATGGATAATCCCCATCAGAGCAATTGGGAATCTTTCGTAACTCAACATAAGACCGATGTATTAAAAGGAGCAGGTTTTGTAGGAGGAAAATGGTTTCTTACTTATATGCACGATGCATACAACAAAGTTTTTCAGTTTAGCGAAGAAGGGAAGCTTGAAAAGGAGATCAAAATGCCTGCCATAGGTTCTGTTGGAGGTTTTAGAGGGAAGCCAGATGATACAGAAACCTTCTTTACGTTTAATTCATTTACGTTCCCAAGTCAAATTTACAAGTATGACATAAAGAAGGGAGAATCTGAAGAATACCGTAGATCAAAAGTGGATTTTAATCCAGATGACTTTGAAACCAAGCAAGTGTTCTATCCAAGTAAGGATGGCACAAAAATCCCGATGTTTATAGTGCATAAAAAAGGATTGGTAATGGATGGAAGTAATCCTACTTACCTGTACAGTTACGGTGGATTTAATATTTCTTTGAACCCCGGATTTAACGTGAAAATTATTCCTTTCCTTGAGAACGGAGGTATTTATGCAATGCCGAATATTCGTGGTGGAGGAGAATATGGAGAAGCGTGGCACAAAGCAGGAATGCTACTTAAAAAGCAAAACGTTTTTGACGATTTTATTGCGGCTGGTGAGTACTTGATTGCTGAAAAGTATACTTCAAAAGAAAAACTATGTATTAGTGGTCGTTCCAATGGAGGATTGTTAGTTGGTGCAACCATGACTCAACGCCCTGACCTTTGTGCAGTTGCATTACCAGGAGTAGGGGTGATGGACATGTTGCGTTACCACAAGTTTACAATCGGTTGGGGATGGGCCGTAGAATATGGTTCAAGCGATGATTCTGTTCATTTTGATAACCTAAGAAAATACTCTCCGCTTCATAATATTGCTCCAGCAGATTACCCAGCAACAATGGTATATACCGCGGACCATGATGATCGTGTAGTTCCGGCACATTCATTTAAGTTTGTGAGTGAGTTGCAACGTCAGCAAACTGGAGAAGCGCCAATTATGATTCGTATCGATAAAGATGCAGGTCACGGAGCAGGAAAACCAACTTCAATGCAAATCGCAGAATGGACCGATATTTGGGCATTTGTACTGGATAACATGGG
>JAHDFW010000069.1:13835-18602 GCA_020627945.1 Cytophagales bacterium | reverse complement strand
TTAGAAATGACGGCGCGGTTTTGGCTTCGGACCGTTTAATTGATAATTGGGGTTTTGTGATATAAGTTGAAATTGTGAAAGCCGTACAGTTCCTAAAACCTACTGGTCAATCCAAAGTTTATAACGGAGTTGTTGAAGTTGAACGGTTGACTTCCCTCTTTGCCTAAAGCATAGATGAAACTAAAGATTCCTGATTTGGTTACAAAAGTTAATCCTGCTCCAAGGCCCAAAGGGTTTCCTCCATAAACGGGTTTATCTCCTTGAATTCCATTTTCATATGCTCCGTAATCTGCAAATACCAATAAATAGGATTGCTGATCTAAAAAGAATCGTCCTTCTAACGTTCCGACCACAAATCTGCTTGCATAAAATTGATACTCTCTAAACCCTCTCCAACTTTGTATTCCCCCCAAACGATAGAGCTCATTTTGAAATAATTGGTCGTTTTGAATCATCGAACTTTTAACTGAAACTAATGAGCCCAAATACCTATTGATCTTAAAGTGCCTTTCGAGTTCAACATTGGTTTGAATTTGCAAACTGTTTTGATCTGTAAGATCTGCTACTTGACTATCGAGCACCTTTTTGTTTCCAACTGAGCCTTCTACAAATGTTCTCATTCCTTTTCTAGGGAAATTCACATTGTCAAGGTTATTCCAATCTAGACCTAGGCCGTAATAGTTGGTTTTTACACTTGAGAAAGTTGGTACTATTCCCTCTGGAATAACTTGTTGACCAATGGTTCTGGAGTCATCTTGTTTGTAGTGAAAACTAATTTTACCTAGAACGGGATGATTCCTGAATAGTTCAAATCTCGGTTTTCGTTGAGTAAAAGAGGTGTCTTGTTTGAATAACTTGAACGACGCATTCCCATGAAAACCAGATCCAAATAGACTTAGGTGTTCATAAGAGGCATTCAATTGTTGAGAATTCACATCTGTTTTTTTCCAGTGCATTTCAACGGATTTTCCCCTCCCAGCAATGTTTTGTAAACCTAAGTCAAATTGACCTGTAAATAAGAGTCGATTCGTAGTTGGGTTTTGCTGGAAACCTGCAATACCGTCAATGGTGTTGGTCTTTCGATCTTCAATGTTTAAGATTACCTGAGCTTTGTTGTTTGAAAATTTAAGCCTGTAACTTCCGTTCAGTTTAAGTGCTCGAATTTGATTGATTAAACTCTTGATTCGATCCAGTTTGGATTGGTCAAAAAGAACTCCTGGTTTGATTTGTAAATAGTTTTGCAAGAACTTTCGATTGACTTTTGTTTTTCCTTTGATTCGCAAGGTGTCAAATGTGATTTTTTGACCTTTATCGAAAGCTAGTACTCCTTCTATTTTTTCATCTTTGATAATGATAGAATCCAGTTTTACTTCCGCAAATGGATGACCATTAGAAGCCGCGTAGTTGATCAGCTTATTTTCCATTTCGAAGAACTCCTTGGGACGAACAGCTTTATTTCTAAAAACCTTTTCCTTGAACCCTATTTTACGGGCAAATTCTTCCGATAAATTCCCCAAACCAACATTAGCCCATTTATATGGTTTACCAACATGAAGTTCTACGTTCAAGGTTGTACCGTTCCATTTTTCAGAATCTGCCGAAGCTAAGAGGTAAGATTTTGCATGTAATCCACCAAGTAGTTTTTGAAGTTCTTTCACAACTGAAATTGAATCAGCGTGTTCTTCTTCAAAGTTTAGTTTGACTTTGTCTGGGTTGCTGATCTCTGTAACGGAGAGTTTGTATGTTTCGTCTTGGGCATTTAAACTTAAAGAGGTGAATAGCGCAATTGCTAGTCCTACTAGGTAACAAGAACTTTTCGAAATTGATCGACTGGTTTCTATGACTTGAGAGCAGTACATTGCTGAGTAACAACGAAATTATTCATTTTTATGTATAAAAAAGGTTCTAATTGGACATATTGCAACGTAAAGATTGAAATCAGAAATTTGAAACTTGAAATCTGAATTGGATTTTATAATGAAATTTAACCCTCAGATTTCTACTTTCTCATTTCTGATTTAGGGTAAAAGGTTCTTAGTGAGATCTTCAACTTCTTTTACGCAACTACATATCAAACAGCTTGAAACATTATGTCTGGCATTTACATCCATATTCCGTTTTGCAAACAAGCTTGTCACTATTGTGATTTTCACTTTAGTACCGTGCTCAAAAATCGTACTGAAATGATTCATTCCATTTGCAGGGAATTGGAAGTGAGAAGTCAGATGATAAAAGATGAGGTTCAAACTATTTATCTTGGGGGAGGTACACCTTCAATTTTGAATAAGGAAGAACTAAGTCAAATTTTTGAGGCGGTTTATAAGTATTACAAAGTTGTTGAAAAACCTGAAATTACTCTTGAAGCTAACCCTGATGATCTTACCGCAAGTAAACTCAAAGAACTTCGGGATTCGCCAGTAAATCGGTTGAGTATTGGAATTCAATCCTTTCATCAACCTCACTTAGAATGGATGAACCGTGCTCACAATTCTCAGGAAGCATTATCTTGTATAAAAGATGCTAAAGACCACGGGTTCGAACAATTGAGTCTTGATCTAATCTACGGAATTCCGACCGATAACCATAGTCATGATGTGTTGCATCGAGATTTGGAGCAGTTTATGGAATTGAGACCAACTCACCTTTCAGCGTACTCACTAACTATTGAGCCCAACACAGCATTTGGTCGTTGGGAAGCAGCCAACAAATTGATTGCACCGGAAGAGGATTTTGCGGCAGAACAATTTGAGATAGTCATGAATGCTTTAAGCACAAATGGATATGATCATTATGAGATTTCTAATTTCTGTTTGGAGGAGAATTATTCTAAACACAATACTTCGTATTGGGAAGGAAAACATTATTTAGGAATTGGTCCTGGGGCACATTCATATTTTGGAGATCGTCGAAGTTCGAATGTTTCTAACAACACTAAATATATTGAAGGTGTCAACCATAATGAATTAGATCAATCTATTGAGGTATTGAGTACCGAAGATAAAATCAATGACTACCTCTTAACTAGACTTCGAACTAAGTGGGGGCTCGATCTTGGCTATTTAAAAACTGAGTTAGGATTTTCTTTACCAGATAAGGTTCAATATTTCATTGAAGATGAACTTTTGACCTTGAAAAACAAGAATCTTGTTTTAACCCACAAAGGTAAATTTTTAGCAGATTATATAGCATCACAACTTTTTGTCGGGTAGTCTGGTTTCTGAACGAAATCGTACATTACTTAACCTTAACTTGTGCGATCATGTCCAACAACTCGCACTTACCTATACTTAATCATCCAGAAATACCAGACGCCCAACATTTAAACTTAATTAATCGACTTTCGTATTTCGCACTTTGACTAACATCGCTAGTGCTTTCAGAACCCGTTCACCCGAGGGTGTATTGGGGTTCCTCCTTCCACTGAGGATGGAATTTACTGTGGAAATCGAAATTCCTGTCATGTTCGCAATGTCCCGGGCATCTCCTTTGCGGTGTTCTATTCGTTCGAATGTCTTCATTTAGAAACCGTTTTTTAGTTTATATTTGTAATAATTAAGTGATACATATAATTAGACCTTTGTCTATTCTTATGTAAATATATAGATTATTTTCTAAATAAACATGTCAAAAATAGAATTAAGATTACAGGAGTACCTCAAAACGAATAAGATAAGAGTATCGGAAGTTGAGGACTGTGCTGGAATGAGCAATGGTTCTCTTGGAAAGCACTTTAATTTAGAGTCTAGAGGTGTTTCTTCTAAAGCTTTAGATAATATTCTACAATGTTACCCAGATATAAATCGAGATTGGTTGTTTAGTGGAGATGGAAACATGAGTGTTGAGGCAGATCTTAAAGAGAATAAGCACCTTGATGAATATAATTCATCGTATAACCCGAAGTTCGGACCAGCTAATTTTATGGGTTTATTTACTCAATATCCGGCTATGTGTATCACGGATGATAAACATCAGATTAGTTCTGTTAATGAGACTTTTTCGCGTCAGACTGGGTTTAAACAAAAGGATGTAAAGGGAAAATTGATAGAAGAGGTTCTATTTAAGAAAGGGAAGAAAGATTCCGAATTAGTTAAGATTGATACAAAAAGAAATGCTTTAGTTACTTTTCATGCGGACTTTACAGCGTTTCATGCTTCAGGTTTTAAATTAGCGGCTCAGACTTATTTTTGCCCAATGATTACGGAGAGTAGTTTAGAAGGTTATGTGATTTTTGCGAATTTTATGCCTTCGGGAGAGTAGGGAGTAGAGAGCAAGAGTTTTGAGCAAGAGTGGTGAGCAAGAGTTTTGAGGAGGGAGCAAGAGTTTTGAGTAAGAGGAGGGGTTTTTAGCAGTTTCCTTGGTGGTTCTTATTTTCTTTTGGTCTCAAAATCTTTAGCGTTTTTGCGTGTTTCATTAAGTTTTAGAAATATTCATAAAACCAATTTCCGTGCTGTTGTAGTCTTAAATGGGTTAAACCCTTAGCCCACATTTCGTAATTGAATTTGCTAAAAAAATTTGCTTGAGTTTCTTCTTGATAAGTGGTAACTGGGTAAAAGGTTGTTGGGTTTTCAAATTCTGCAGAGGTTCCTCCAGTGTTAATAATAAGCTCAGGAATACAATCGATAGAAATTATTCTTGGACAGCCAATCAGCCAGGTGAACGGTCCAGCTTGGCGGGATCCTTTAATCTTAATTTGTCCCTCCTCATTTTTATTTTGGTAATCTAATACTAAGATATCTCTGGGTTCTAGTTTTGGAATAGAGTCTTGAA
>JAHDFW010000069.1:11413-13735 GCA_020627945.1 Cytophagales bacterium | reverse complement strand
TGATAATGGTTTAACGTATTGTCTTGACAAAAGCCTTGAACACCAACCAAAAGCAACACTCCGAAGAGCATTGCTTTGTTTATACTTGATAAATTCATTGAACTAGATATTAAGGGTTAGAAATATAAAGCCCAACTCCACCAAGTTTCTTACAAGACTGTACCAACTCTATGAATTCTTTGCGTCGTTGTTTGTCACCTTCTTTTAGGTTGTCTTCGGCAAGACTTATTACTTTGTCAAAATTGAAATTACCTCGGTAATCAGAAGCCCTAAGTAGCATTCCGAAGTTTGCTACACTAGCGGAGAAGTTGAAAGCATTAGAATTCTGCAAAACATCCTCATTTTTCAGAACATGTTGCATTAGTATACTTTTGGTTCCTTCTGGTTTCTTGTATCTAAATTTTACGGTTAGCACTTCATCTTGATACTCCGTATTAGGAACATTTTTGGTCTGGTACTTCAACGGATCAATGTCAGATTCTTCTTCCTCTTCGGAACCAATCATCACCAGTTCATACATAGCAGTAACCGTATGTCCAGCACCTAAATCCCCAGCGTCTATTTTATCGTTATTAAAATCTCTGTCTTCTAATACTCGATTTGCATAACCAATCAAACGATACTCTTTTACTAACAACGGGTTAAATTCCACTTGCAGTTTTACATCTTTTGCGATGGTAAAAAGAGTTCCCCCAATGTCATCTCCGAATAGTTTTCGTGCTTCCTCAATTTTATCGATATAGAAGTAATTTCCGTTTCCATGATCGGCTATTATTTCCATTTTTGAATCCTTATAGTTGCCCATTCCAAAACCTAGAACACTTATGGATATTCCTTTATCACGATGCTCTTCTACTAGTTTTTTCATTGCTTCATCGGACGAAACGCCAACATTAAAGTCACCATCTGTAGCCATAATGATTCTGTTGATTCCGTTTTCAACTTTATTTTTCTCAGCAAGTTGATAGGCAAGTTTCATGGCTTCACCACCAGCGGTTGAACCTGCAGCATTTAGTTCATCTATCTTAGCTTTGATCTTAGATTTATCCGCTCCAGAAGTTGGTTCTAATACCATTCCAGAAGAACCAGAATAAACAACAATTGAGATTTTATCCTTTGCTCTGAGTTTATCTACTAATACCTTCAAAGATTCTTTTACCCAAGGAAGTTTATTATGTGAATCCATAGAGCCGGAAACGTCGATTAAGAACACTAGATTCATTGCCGGTGCGTCACTCATTTTGTAATCCTTACCTTGAATCCCTATGTGCACAAGTTTATGTTCTTTGTTCCAAGGGCAATTACCTAACTCGGAGTAAATATTAAAAGGGTGTTCTCCCGTAGGTTGGTCATAATCATAGTCGAAGTAGTTAATAAACTCCTCAACTCTTACTGCATCTTTAGGAGGTAAATTGCCTTGATTTATAAACCTTCTGCAATTGGTATAACTAGCTTCATCTACATCAATGGAGAAGGTAGATAGAGGATTATCAAAAGGGCTTTTGTATTTATTTTCTTTAAGTGGAGCATAGCTTTCCGATCCTGGTGTTGGAATAAGGTCTGCATTGAAGTTGGGAGTGCCAACCACTTTTACCCCATTAATATACATTTGAGTTCCAGAAGCCCTTGCACCTTTAAGTTGGGGTGTTTTGGATTGAGATGATGTGGTACCAGCAGTCATTTTAGCCACACCATTAATGTTACGAGTTCCCATTTCACGTATTGACCCTTCAGGCATGATTAAAGGTGAATACATTATTGGTTCTTCAATAGCCTCTTCTTCCTCGATTACAATTTCCAGTTCTTGTACGTCTACCACGGAGGCGGAAAGTTGAACATCAATCGCCTTGGATATTCCAGATTCAACATCAATGTTTTTAATGGATTTCTCTTGGTAACCCAAGTACTGCACCTTAAGATCATACTTTCCAGGTTTGATTCCTGCAATTGAATACATTCCGTCAAAATCGGAAGTAGTACCGTGTTTTTGAATTCCGTTGGAAAATAAAATAATGGTTGCAAAAGGGATGGCTTCTTTTGTCTGCTTATCAGTGATTTTTCCTTTTAGTTTGCCAGTGCTTTGAGCATAACTACCCAGTGAGAGTGTCAGTAGGAAGATCCATACCAAACTAATTTTTTGATTTTTTTTGTGCATAACCGTTCGTTTAATTTTAACAATGTTGCACCTAAATTTTAATCCAATTTGAATCAGTAGGGAGTAAAGAAATTATAGATTCTTTTAATACTTGTTTGTAAATCTGAAAAGAGCTTAATAGCTAATTATTCATTTTTCAGATTTCCTATTTCAAGTTTCAAATTTCC
>JAHDFW010000069.1:2174-11313 GCA_020627945.1 Cytophagales bacterium | reverse complement strand
ATTTCAAGTTTCAAATTTCCTATTCAACAAATCGAATAAGATTCTTTTCTCCTAAATTTCCCATGATACTAAATTTTAGGTTTTGCAACTTTAAAAGTGGGTTACGTAATTGAACAGCAAAGTGCTAATAAGATTCTCCAGCTCCCTGGAATCAGGAGCAAGTTGCGCGAGTACATATGTGTAGATGGGTATTCAAACTTATATACTCTCCGTTCGCCAGTACTACTGAACCATAAGAGTAATGTTTCCCATGTTCACGTTAAATTAAACAACCATCCTCCTGTTCCGGGATTCTGGATTTTGTTCGACGACCCTGCAGAAAGGTTTTGGTTTTAACGTAGCAATGCTAGAAACCTTTCATTAGGATGTCGATGCCTTAAGTGAATTTAATTTAGCGTATTTAACCGTTCTATATGTTAGACGGTATTGAGTAACAGAAAGGTTGCCTGTGTGTTGGTTACAACTCAAATAGTAACAAGAAATAGGGTGTTAAAAACAATCCGGAATGTACTCCAACTCTTCAGGGTTCAGGGTGATGGCGATTATATCAAACTGAAGACCACCAATCCAATTGTGTTCGTAAATGTAGTGCTCTGCGGTTTCGTGGAAAAGTTCGATTTTACGATCAGATACAAATTCTTCTGGATATCCAAAATCATTGTTCTTACGGGTTTTTACCTCAATGAAATGCAAGACATTCTGTTTCTGGGCAATGATGTCAACTTCTGCTCTTTTGTGTCGGAAGTTGGTGTGTAAAATGTTGAAATGATTAGCCTTTAGATATCCTAAGGCTTTTTCTTCACCTTCTTTGCCAGTTTGATGTGCAGCGTGCAAAACTTATCTAGAACCTAGTTTCTTTTTCTTTTTGTCTTCACCTTTTTCAGTTCCTCCAATGATTTTTCCTTGTTCATCGTATTCTTTCAGAACTTTGGGCGTATAATCCTTATCATAGCCATCTTTGGCATGTTCGGTTATTTTCTTGGTTCGACCTTTACCTGGGTAATATTCATACCATTTCCCAACTTTGAGATCATTTATGTACTTCCCTTTTTCTTTGATTCCGCCACTTTCATAGTAGTACAAGTAGGTTCCGTCTTTCACCCCCCAAACAACAGGAATTATTTCACGAGGTTTCTTTTTCTTAGCATCGTAATACGTGATTTTTGATTCGGCGGGCCAACCTTTATGATAAACTTTTTTCTCCTTTAAAACTTCATCGTTAGTATAGGTTTCCCAACGGTGATGTTTCGTTCCGATGTAGAAATAACCTTCCATAAGTAAAGTAGTATCTCGTCTTTTAGTGTAAGGACCATGAAGAATTTTAAACTCCTTTGGCGGGTATTTTTCCTTATCGTATTTTTTTACTTTAACTATCCGGAGCTGCTGTACCTCAAAGAGGTAAACGGGGGTTACATATTTATCTGGTTCTTTATGTTTTTTCAGGTAATAGAAAAGTTCAAGAGTGGTTCGTTTGCCAGAACCGGACTTTGTAAACCCCCTTTTAGTTTTCAAACCATTGAAGGTTTTTTTCTTACGTTTTTTCTTTTTCTTGGTAATTACTTCCGTAGTGTCTTTGTCTACAAGAAAATCAGGCTCTTCATAATTCAGAAAGTTATCTTCCCCAGATTTTTTCTTTTTGTCTTTAGGCTCCTGCGCATAGGCAACACCAAACCCAACAAAGCAAAACACTAGCAGTGTCGCCAGTTTTTTTGTAAACCCTGTTGAAAAGAGAATTGAAAAATTATTTCTTAACGCTAAAGACATATCGGTCATTTTCAGCCCCAGTATCATCAGTAATCGAATTGATTTTGATAATAGCATATTCGTACAACGCAGGGCTAGCCAATTTTGTTATAAAGATGTCTCCTGATTTAATATTCGACAAAGTTTTTCGAGGTGTACCCAATTCATAAGCATCTACCATACTTCTAAACGTAGCACTATCGTAATTATAGCTGTTGAACTGTACAAATTCGTTTCCTATTGGAGATATTATTGTTCGAGAAAGCGTATCCGTTGTATCGGTACAAAGGATATCAATATCATCTAAGAATGTGCTATCAGGTGAAGTAAGTACATTAGTTTGAATCAAATAACCATTGAATTTTCCTGACTTTTCAGAATAGATCATTAATCCTGTTTCTTCGCTAAGTAAACTATCAATACCTTCTATGACCAAGGATCTAGCAGTGTTTCCAACATTACCTTCCGTATCCGTTACTTCAAAAACTAAACGTCTTTCACCAATTTGCTTGGTAGCCGGCATATAATAGGTAAACTCTAAGTTGGCCAATGTACCAGTAACCGAGGAGTCATAAATTTTTCTAGGCGCACCACCATCTATTGATTCGGTGATTTCAAATTTTTGAATTCCAGCTTCCGCTTCTAGATTAGCAGAAAAGTTAATTGTATCTCCAGGTTTTACATTTTGAGTGAGTTCAGAAGGGTTCACCAAAATAGTTGGCGGAGCAAAAACATCTTGTTGTTTACACCCAAAAAACCCAGAGGTAAAGACCCCTAGAGCAACTATTATGTATTTAAATTTTCGACTCATTCGAATTGGAATTCTCGCAAAAGTAACAAAACGCACAATTTTGCCCATTATTATATGGCTAAAAGATAAAGTTTATTCGTCGGACCTGCCTTTTTTATAGTTGACTTAGCCACATAATTGTGGTAAAATTGCACACTTATTGTGCCAACATGTGGTTGACTAGTAATATTATACGCAAATAAATATATTAGCGTTGGTACTTGTCGGGTAAGAAAATGATTATAAATCTGCTGAAGAAGGAAAATGAATTTAACCATAGATATAGGAAATACTTTTGCAAAGGCGGCTCTTTTTGATGAAAAAGGAGTGCAGCTGGATGCTTTTTATAAACTTTACCCCGAGAACCTAGATGTAATATTTGATTCTCATGATATTACCTCAACAATAGTATGTTCGGTTGGTGGAGAAGCGGAACCTTGGTTACAGAGAGCTCGATCAAAAAATAAGTTTGAACTAAACTATCAGCTACCGCTACCAGTTTCAAACTCTTATGATACTCCTAAAACGTTGGGAATGGATCGAGTGGCGTCCGTAGTTGGGGGAAGAACACTATTTCCAAACCAGGATTTGTTGGTGATTGATGCTGGCACTTGTATGACATATGATTATTTGCAATCGGATACGTATAAAGGAGGTGCCATTGCCCCTGGCTTACAAATGAAACTTAAGGCGTTACATAATTTTACAAAGAAACTGCCGTTAGTGGAACTGTTAGATTCTACACCTTTGATCGGAACAACTACTGATTCATCAATACTAAGTGGTGTTTTGAACGGAACATTGGCTGAAATAACCAAGACAATTGATGATTATAAGCGAATAAGTAATAATTTAGCGGTCATTTTGTGTGGGGGGGATGCTGAGTTGTTAGGAAAAAACCTAAAAAACGTTGATAGCGTAGAATCTGGACTAGTTTTTACAGGTTTAAATGAAATATTGGAATATAATGTTGAGAAGAATAGGTAGCGGTTTTTGTTTGTTATTACTTACAAGTTCGTTGTGGGCACAATCCAGTAATCAAATTCAACAACTGAATCACGTTTATTCACAGAATGGGTTTGGAATTGTAAACACGTCATCTAATGTTCGTACGCAGGCTTTGGGATTAACAGGTGTAGCCAGTCCTGGTCGCTTTTCTGTGAATCACATCAATCCAGCTCTACTGACTTATAATAATGCTTCTTCTTTCGAGTTTGGAATTAATACCCATTACATTTCTGCGTCTAACGAAGCAGGTGTAAATGCTCAAAATATAGAATCTGGAATTGGAGACCTTCGATTAAGTCTTCCTGTTAAGAGAAACCGTTGGCAAACCATGTTAGGAGTTCGTCAATATAGTAAAATTAGCTACTATGCTAATTTTATGGAGGCTATGCCAAACTTTGCAGAAGATAGTCTTTATGCTATGGAGACTATCGATGGTCAAGGTGGGCTAAATGAAGTGAGCTGGAAGAATGGTTTTAACATTACATCTGATTTGCATGTTGGGTTTGATCTTTCGTATTACTTTGGAAATGCGAACTACCGTCATCAAAACTATGTGCAATCTGCGGATAGCAACCTAAACTACACTGCTCCGTCATATGATAATAATGACTTAAGAGGAATTTATCAGGCTACAGGTTCTCAACCTTTGGAAAATATTATTAGAAAAAATTTCCGAGGAGTAGGAGCTAGTGTTGGGCTTTCGTACTATCAAGACGTTGAGCCATTAAACATGGGAGTATTTCTAGGAGCAACTTACGATCTTATGGGAGACGTAAATATTAATGTTAACCAAAGAACTTACGATGGCTTTTTCCTTAATACGAATAGTGGAAGACTTGCAATCGGCGATACATTAGAATTCGATGAACCCGCTTTATCTATTCCAAGAGGATGGAATGCTGGAATTACCTTCGTGTTTAGAGATAGCTTGAAAGATGACCGTTTCCAATTGTCACTAGAAAGTAACGCTCAGTCTTACTTAGGAATTTCTCAAAGTCGTTATGGATTGGGAATGGAGCGCTACGCAGACTTTAACAGTAAGAATGGTCTAGACCATTTTTATTACCGTTTAGGCGGGTATTATTCAGAAAATGCTATCGCTTATCAAAATGGAGTAAATGAGTTTGGCATAACTTTTGGATTAGGTATACCGATGAAGCCAAGCAGGGAAGATAGAAACGTACGCTCGATAGTTGATCTTGGAGTAACAATGGGAACTAGAGGTGAGGCAACCAATGGATTAGTAAAAGAGTCGTTTATAAGAGCAAATATTTCGCTTACGTTTAACGACCGCTGGTTCAAACAAATAAGAATTAACTAGATTAATTAAAAGAAGCATGGCGAAAGCCAGGTATAAAAACAAAAACACAACATCAATATTTGGAAAGAATATGAAAAAGGTAGGACTAATAGCAATCATCGGAATTTTCTCCATCATGAGTACGTTTGGTCAGAAGTGGCCAGATGCTCCAGAAAAAAGAGCGAAAGCTGAGGAGATGTGGGTATTATTAAAGGACAACAGTGACGCGAAAAACTTCGCAGCAGCAAAACCAGCATTTTTGTGGCTGTATAAAGAATGTCCAGATTTGATCAAAGGTCTTTACCAGTATGGATCTAAGACTTACGAAGGATTAGAAAAAGCTGAAACAGATAAGACTGTAAAAGCAGGACTACGTGATACGGCACTTTTCTTATATGATGAAAGAATCAAGTATTTTGGAGAAGAGGCTAACGTACTTAACCGTAAAGGTCTTAAGGCATACAACTACCTTGTAAATCGTAGAACTGAGAATGACAAACTTTACGCGCTGTACTCTAAAATTTATGAGTTAAATGGAGACAATTCTTACTCCTCTAACTTGTTGTACTTGCAAAAGATGATGTGTAAAATGCACAAAGCTGAAAAACTTACCAAAGATGAGGTTCTTGAGACCTATGGTAAGATCAGCGAAACATTTGATAAGAAATTAGAGGCTGGAAAAAGTACAGATCAGAAGTTAAAGAAAATGACCGACGATGCACTTGCTGATTGTATTGAGATTAAGTGTGAGGATATCCAAAACATCATGATTCCAAAGTATAAGGCCAATCCTGATGATATTAAGTTGGCTAAGCAAATTGTAGGTTTCATGACTACTGCAAAGTGCCCTAAGGATGAAATTTACTATCAATGCATTACTACCGTGTTGAAGAAAGAACCAAGTTGTGGAGGAGCATTGGGAGCGGCAAAAAGAGCTAAGAAAGACAATGACTATTCTCAAGCATTGATTTTCTTCCAAATGGGACTAGATGGAATGTGTGGAGAAGAGCAAAAAGCAGAAATTCTTTACGAAATGGCTACATGCCACTATGCTAAAGGAGCAAAGCAAAAGGCTAGAGAATATGCACGTCTGTCTATTGCAGCAGGTACTTCTCACCAAGCAGCATCTTACAACCTAATTGGTGACATTTATCTTAAGCATGTAAAAGATTGCGATCCTCAAGACGTGTTGGAGTTCCGTTCAAGATATATCGCGGCATACGAAATGTTTAAGAAGGCTGGCAACAAGTCTAAAATGGAAAGAGCAATGGCTCAGTTCCCAAGTGCAAGTGACATTTTTACGGCTAACAAAAAAGTTGGTGATTCTTACAGCACAGGTTGTTGGATGAACGAAACTATTACTTTACAAAAGAGAGCTCAATAAGCAAGAAGCTTTGAAGTAAAATGAATAAAAGAGAATTGATAGATTCTGATTTTAAACTAAGAAAAGGGAGTGTTTTACACTCTCTTTTTTTATTAGTTGCTGCTCTATTGATTTTCAGTTCTTGTGATGAACAAGAAAAACCTAAAATTTTTGAACCGTACGACGGTCCGATTATGGAAGGTAAGAATGTAAAAACACTCTACAGTGATTCGGCAATTGTACGACTAAGAGTTAATGCCCCTGTTCAATATGAACATCAAAACCATGATCGTGACTTCCCTAAAGGCGTGATGATTGAGTTTTTTGATACAAGAGGAAATGTCACCACCACATTAACCTCAAATTATGGTGAGTACAAAAATGAAACAGGTCTATATATGGCCAAAGGAAATGTGCTTATCGAGAATCCTGCAAAAGGAGAAAAACTGGAAAGCGAACAACTTTATTGGGACCCAAAAACAGAACGGATTTATACTAATGAAGATGTACAAGTTCGAATTCAAACTCCTACCGAAACCATTTGGGGTACAGGATTAGAAGCAAAACAAGATTTCACCTTTTATAAAATCTTGAATCCGCAAGGGATCTTGAGCAATCAATAATAGTAATTGATGCTTGGTGGTTAATGCTGCACCGTCCATTTCTAATCCAGGTGTATATTAAATCAACGGTCTGAAGTAAAAAATGTGCCGTCATTCCTGATTTCGTCCCGTAAGTCGGGATTCGAGACGGAAGTCAGAAATCTGGTGAACATAGCACTGTGCTAATTACCAGATTTCTGACTGTTGCTTCGCAACATCAGAAATGACGTCCTTGGTTTAGACATCGGAGAAGATACCACAAGAAATGACTTCGTTGGTTTAGGCTTTAATCTAACAATATCAGAAAAGCGACCGTTTGTTAAGTATCCGTTCGACTATATCAGTAATACCATTGCTGTTTTTACGATACTTTCTGTACGTTTCTCAATTTATTTTCTCAGTTTTGCCATATGAAACTAATCGACACGATACTTGTCGCCCTTTGCGTTGGTTTTTTTATGATCGGGGTGAGCGAAGTAATGAGCGGAGAAGGAAATTCCATTTCGGAAAGAGTTGGGAACAACTACGGTATTTTCATGCTCTCGCTTCTATGTTTGTTCGGATTCCGTTATATTAGAGCTAAAAGAAAGAAGGAAGAACAACAAGATGAAGATTCTTCCAATACCAATTCTTCTAAAAAGAAAAAATGAGCAACGACGTCATTTTTATTATCGTATCGCTAATTCTATCGGCCATGTTTTCTGGTTTGGAAATGGCATTTATTTCTGGGAGTAGATTACAACTAGAGATAGGAAAAGACTCTGGAATAAATGGAAAATTGCTAGCCATAATGGCGAAAGATCCATCTAAGTTTATTGCAACTACACTAGTTGGAAATACATTAGCTCTTTCTCTTTATGGTATTTTCATGGCTCGATTTCTTGAGCCACATTTGATCCAATGGGTGCCCAACGAAGTGGCCGTTTTCTTTCTGCAAATTGGAATCTCTACAGCACTAGTTTTGATAGTGGCCGAGTACATGCCCAAGAGTTTGTTCTTAATAGCTCCAAACAAGATTTTAAGGTATTTGGCTCTTCCAATGTTCCTTGTGTTCATCATTCTTTATGCATTTGTAATAGTTATTGTTGAACTTTCTAAGTTTGTAATCACTAAAATTCTTCGATTAGAGTTTTCTACTGTTACACCTGCTTTTGGTCTTACCGACCTCAACCATTATGTAGAGCAAACCATAGAAAATCTGGATGCCGAAGCAGAACATGAGGTCGATGCAAAGATCTTGCATAATGCAATTGAGTTTAAACACCTTCGCCTTCGTGAATGCATGATCCCTCGTACGGAAATTGAAGCAATTGATATGGAAGATGGTATTGAGGCTTTAAGTGAAGCATTTGTTAAAACTGGACATTCTAAGATTTTGATCTACGATGAGTCTATTGATAACATCAAAGGATATTGCCAATCGAAACAGTTGTTTAAAAAACCCGGAAGTATTAAGGATATTCTGATCTCATTGATCATTGTTCCTGAAACCATGCTGGCAAATGAATTGTTAGTTCAATTTATTCAGGATAATAAAAGCATTGCGTTGGTAGTGGATGAGTTTGGAGGAACGGCTGGTATAGTAACCATGGAAGATGTGATTGAGGAAATCTTGGGTGATATCCAAGATGAACATGACGAGGAAGAGTTACTAGAGCAAAAAATTGACGATAACACCTTCCTTTTTCATGCCCGACATGAGGTAGATTATATAAATGAGAAATACGATTTATCTTTACAAGAAGATGGAGACTTCGAAACCTTAGGAGGGTTGATTTTGATGATTTATAAAAATATACCGAAAGAAGGAGATGTCATTGAATCTGAGCAGTACGTATTTGAAGTTATTCAAACCCAAAACAATCGAATTGAGACGGTAAAAGTTGTTATAAAACAATCTGCCTCATAAAAAAAACATAGATTTTTTTCAAATAATTTTAGGCCTTTATCACACGATAAAGGCCTTTTTTTATGTTTTTATAAATTTTGTCAAAAAACATTTATGGAATAATATGGATGCTCCCATCTAAAGAATAAGAACCAAAAAACAGTTTACTAATCTTTAGATATTATCCCATGAAAAAAAGTATTCACAAATATCTTCTTGTTGCCTCGGTACTGGTAACGGGAATGTTTCTGATTGTTTCTATGGCTCCTGACAATGATGTTAGAGTTACATTGGAAACTGAGTTTGTTAAATCATTGTTCGATCGCTTTAAAGCCTTTCATGATCGAAGCCCAGAAGAACGGGTATACGTTCAAACTGATAAACCCATGTACAAACCAGGAGAAACGATTTGGTTTAGTGGTTATATTCTGGATGGAAAAGATTT
>JAHDFW010000069.1:0-2074 GCA_020627945.1 Cytophagales bacterium | reverse complement strand
GAATCTATTTCAAGATCAATTCCAATTGCTTTGGAGAATATTCAATTGTCTTTCTTTCCAGAAGGTGGAGATTTAGTTGAAGACCTTCAAAGTAATTTAGCATTCCGTGCAGTTAATGAGTTTGGAAAACCAGCAGATATTGAAGGTGAAGTATTGAATTCAAAGGGCCAAAAAGTGGCATGGTTTAGCAGTTATCATGATGGAATGGGAAGTTTCCAATTTACACCTAAGAATGGACAAGAATATACTGCTAGGATCACTAAACCGTCGGGTATTGATAAGGAGTATTCAATTCCTACTGTATTGCCGAAGGGGTATGTGCTTAGCACCAAAAATCTAAATACGAATGAGTTGGAATTGTCTGTATCTTCTACACAAGCCGAACAACTTTCAATCGTTGGTCAGGTGCGAGGTAAAATTTATTATGCCAAAGCATTTGATGCAAAAAAGGGAATCAATAGGTTGAAGATTTCTACGGAAGATTTTCCAATAGGAGTTGCACAATTTACGTTGTTTGATGCAAGTAAAATTGAACGTGCAGAGCGTTTAGTTTTTCTGAATAGAGATAAGCAATTGAACATTGAGGTTCTAACAGACAAGAGCAAGTACTTACCTCGTGAAAAAGTGAATATGACCGTAAAAGTGTCAGACGAAAGAGGGATGCCAATGCCCGCGAACCTTTCGTTAGCTGTTGTGAATGATCAACTATTAACTTTTGCAGATGATAAGTCGAGCAATATATTGTCAAGCATGTTGTTGGAGTATGATATTAAGGACAAAGTACATGAGCCGCAGTTCTATTTTAATAAGAAAGAAGAGAAGTCGTTACAGGCCTTAGATTACTTATTAATGACTTCAGGATGGCGTCGATATACTTGGAAAATGATTACTGAAAATCAAGTTCCACCTGTAAAATATGCTGCGGAAAAAGCAGAAATTAAAGGAACCGTTTTGGATGCTAATACAGGACAACCCATCAAAGGTGCAATTGTGAAGGTAGTTGGATCTTCACCAACTCAAGATGAAGTTGATGAAACAGGTCACTATACTTTGAGAAGAATAGAGTTAATTCAACCAGCAACCATCATGGCTATGGCCGAAGGATATTCGGTTCAGCAAAGATCTATTTCAAACTATGGCGTGAACCAGTTTTATCTTTACCCAAGCCAACAGGTTTATTATAACTATAATGCGACTAAGCTAGAGAGCTCTGTTGGTGCGATGAATGAGCTAGAAGCGATACCAGCTAGTGCAGAACGTAGAAACCGAGGAGTGCGTATTATGAAAAAGTCAGGCATGGCTAGTAAAGGACGATTACGTGCATTTGCTGCTGCTCCAGCAACGATGAAAGCCAGAAAAGTCAGTGCTAAACCAGTTCCTGTAAGAGAAAAGCATGTGGAGAGCGAAAGGTTAGTTGTGGATAGAGAAGTTCCAGAGGTAGATGACCTGGACTTTGAACTTGCCGAGGATATGCTGGAACAAGAAGAAATAGAAGCCAATATACCTGAACCTATAATGCTTGACATTAGAGATGACAATAAAATGGATAAGGACTTATTCGACATGAAAGAAGAGTTCAAAGCTAACATAGGTCGTATTGATGTACAACAACAGCAAGTGAAAATTGTTCGTTCCAAAGAGTTCGCAGCACCAGTTTATTCGGAGCAAATTACTGCTTCTTCGGATTTAGTTCGTAACGATTTCAGATCAACTATCTTCTGGGACGGAGATGTAGAAATTGATCGAACTGGAGTAGCTCAACTTGAGTTTTTCACTTCGGATGAAATCACTTCATTCAGAGCTACCGTGGAAGGTTCTGCATTGAATGGTTCTATAGGTAGAGCAGAGCATAAATTTTACTCTCAATTACCAGTTTCTCTTTCTGCTAAATTTCCTGTAGAAGTTGCAACAGGAGATAAACTAACGGTTCCAATTACTTTGAAAAACAATACCGACGATCCAATTACTGGTAAGTTAAAGTTGTTAGTTCCTTTTGCCTTGCACCAGATTGGTAATTTCGTAGCCACTCATATTCTTAAGCCACGTGAAACAAAGACGATCTATGTTGATTATG
>JAHDFW010000068.1 GCA_020627945.1 Cytophagales bacterium | reverse complement strand
CATCGCTGAATTTCTTTTAAAGCATCTTCTAGGTGTAATGGTTGAACCACAAATCCACAGGTAAATTTATCTGGATGAGATTCTTGCACCGAAGCATTAAAATCATTTTGCCAACGGATAGTATCTGCCGCATCCTGACGATCCCAGCCGTTACAATACAATTGAGAAAGGTTTAACATTACCGCATGATGAATATTATACCCTTCCATCCACTCTAACTTCTCTTTCAAGAAAAAACTTGGATCCGTAATAGGTCTACTCCAGCTTTCGCCCTGCCTCATAAACTTTTTGTCATCATCTATCCAAAAAAGTTTCTTTTCCTTCATGAACTTAGGAATCTCCTTAGGTTCTGGCAAAATATGTCCGTGTCCGTTAATGCGCATAATCAGTTTTTGAATTTTAAACTTGTCCTATTTTAGATTTCTTAAGTAAACCTTGGGTCAAGTTCCATCTCATGACCGCAACTACTACACGTTCTAAGTTCTTCAGAAGCATAAAATTCTTTGAACCTTGGAAGAAAGTCTTTTTCGATATTCTTCAATGGGAAATATGTCTCGTGTAGTTTATTATTGCACTTATCACAAAACCACAGCAATCCATCCGTAAAATCGGTACCTATTCTTACCCGTTCAATCACAAGGCCCATTGAGTTTTCTGAACGAATAGGTGAATGTGGAACTTTTGCTGGTAGCAAAAACATTTCACCCTCTTTTATCGGAACCTCAACTGCCTCACCATCTACTTGGATCTTAACCGTAATGTTTCCCTCTACCTGATAAAAAAGCTCTTCCGTTTCGTTATAGTGGTAATCCTTACGAGCATTAGGTCCAGCAACTATCATTACTATATAATCACCCGATTGCGTATAAAGATTCTTATTACTTACTGGTGGCTTAAGTAAATCTCTGTTATTATCGATCCACTCCTGCAGATTAAATGGCTTGGCAATATTCATTATAAATTAGTTTGGTTCAATTAAAGATAGCAACTATTCTTTTGGAAAAGCATAGGCTTCACGAAGAAAACAAAATCTTACAGTAAAATCAAGGAGAATTATTGAATGCGTCTAATTCATTTAAATTTCTGCTGTTCGAATTCAAATTACCGCTTTATTCTGATAATTTTGGATCATGGGAGATACAAATAACTCTGGAGTACACAACACTCAGTTTTTCAATAGTTTGAAAAGTGCGTTTGAAAGCGATCAGCTTATTAAACTAACGTTGAGCAAACCACTACCGAATATCAAATGGAAGAACATATTTGTTCGCCCTATAACTTTAAAAGAAGAAAAAGTTCTTTCTTTTATTTATAGAAGTCAAACTCAAGATTTCACCAAGAATTTAACTTTTGATGAAGCGTTGAACGAAATACAAAATCAACTTGGTAGTGACTTTAAAATTGGCTCCTTGTTCACAACCGATCAGGATTTAATTCTAAAGTTTTCTAAAAAAGGAAAAACGCAGCTCCAAAAACTATCTGCCACGCTTAAAAAACAAGAGGACCAAGAGACTCACAATCGTCAAAAGACGACGCGAGTTACTAAACACAGCTACCTATATCATTTGGGGATAGTTGATAAAAACGATCGAGTAATTGACAAAAAGCAAAGTAAATACAAACAAATAAATCGCTTTTTAGAGATTGTTGAACATCAATTACAAGGGCTTCCAAATCAAGATCAAATCCAAGTGGTAGATATGGGCTCTGGTAAAGGATACTTGACTTTTGCACTCTATGACTACTTAACCAACAAGTTGAACCTAAACGCTAAAGTGACAGGTGTAGATGTTCGTAAGGACATGGTACAATTATGTAACGAAATAGCAACCAAAGTTGAATTCGATGGGCTAAATTTCGAAGAAGGAGACATCCAGAGTTTTAAATTCGAAGGCCAAATAGATATTCTAATAGCTTTACACGCATGTGACACTGCTACAGACGATGCCTTATTCGAGGCCGTCAATTCCAATGCTCACCTAATTATTTGTGCGCCATGTTGCCATAAAGAATTACGTAAACAACAATCTGGTAAAGGAAGTAACAACCCTATCCTTAAATATGGAATCTTTCAGGAACGTCAATATGAAATGGTTACAGATACTTTTCGAGCATTAACTTTGGAAAAACACGGTTACTCTTCAAACTTGTTCGAATTTATTTCAAATGAACATACACGTAAGAATATCATGCTAACGGCCAGTAAATCTTCCAAAGATGTTAATTCTAAATTAATACAAGAGAAGATTGATGATTTGAAAAAAGAATTTGGGATTGATACTCAACACCTAGAACGCAGACTCAATCAATAGTCTATCGGTTTAAAAATTACTAAGCACAATGGCTAAATCCATTTGGACCGTATAATCTTTTGCATACAATACGTTTAGCCTGTTCACATCTGAAGCTTCAAGTTTTTGATTATTAAGACTACTCACTGGAGAAAACACGCCCGTTGTCATATTAGGTAAATTTGTATTCGCTTCTGGTGAAATTCCGACCCAACTTAATTTTGTAAACAACACTCGGAAAGCATCCCCAAGATTCTTGAATTTACGTTTGGTCAATATCAAGAGTGGGAATAACAAAATCATCGAAACACTTAACAAAACATCCAATACCTTTTTCCCTCTTACATTCTCTCGTTTATTGATGTTCAACTCAACATCTAATGTATAATAATCTCCCTGAGTTTCTTTAGAGCTACTTCCTATAATAAAGTTAGAATCGTCTGGTACAATCTTATACTCGATATCTTTCTTATCAATATGAGTCATCCAATGGATAATAGTTGCTGCAGAAACATCTCTTGCGCAAAATATCAATTCCTGAAGTTTATAAATTTCAACTAGCCCTCCTAAATTCTGTACATTACCTAGGCTATTTGAATCTTCAACATCTTCATGTCCATTATCAGTATATATGTTACCTATTAAATTGACTGGATTATTCAGGTTATTAAGCACTCCTCGAACACGATTCACTTCTGATTTACTACCTACCAGAGCAGCGTTTCGGTTTCGATCCTCCGAAAAATTCAAATCACCTTTTTTTACAAAATGCAAAAGAGATCTACTAAAAACCACGCTAAACATAGCGTAGGTACTTCCCAAAATAATTAATGCTTTCGAAAAACGAAAAGCATCAACAAAATTTGACCCCGCCGAAATAATTAGTGCGCCTACTAAAACTCCTCTAACAACTCTAAGAGGTTTAAAAGGTTTATCATAACCGCCACTAAGATAAATGGATACCAACCATATTAGGATATAGGCTGGTACGACCAACTGCATATACTCTGCAGGATATTTAGTTTCTGGCACATACTTATGGTTGTTTTCCCAATACGTTTTCAGAAAGTACATTCCTCCAAAAATGGATGCAAAATCAAAAATGACCCAACTAATACGTTTTACGAAACGATTGGTTAAAGAAATACCCGCTCTTAAATAAATCGCAAACTTGATTAATGCAGTAAACATCCCTGCATTTGAAGAACTGAAATGCTTCTTAGCAAAAATGATCATAGCATTATAGAATACCAACACATAATTTACTGATGATTTCTTAGTACTCTCACCTTTGTAGTGAATAATGTTGGTCCCTGGGTAATAGTAGTTTTTGTAACCAGCCTTTATCAACCTGTATGAAAGATCAATATCTTCTCCATACATAAAATAATCCTCATCTAATAAGCCGGATTTGTCCAAGGCTTCCATTCTCATAAACATGAAGGCTCCTGACAAGATTTCAACCTCGTGTGTACTTTCCTTATCCAAATAGGTAAGATGATATTTACCAAAAGTTTTTGAACGCGGGAAGAGACTTGCAAGCCCAAATACCTTATAGAATGCTACCCAAGGAGTTGGAAGTCCTCTTTTGGATTCTGGAAGAAACTTACCTGAGCCATCCACCATTTTCACCCCTAAACCTCCACAATCTTGGTGGTCCTCCATAAATTGGACACATTTCTCAAAAGTATCTTCCTGTACTACGGTATCTGGGTTTAAGAGAAGTACATATTTAGCATTAGAAAGTCTCATGGCCTGATTGTTGGCCTTCGAAAACCCTACATTATCCTTGTTTGCAATTAGCTTAACGGATGGAAATTTTTTCTCAACCAAAGCACAAGAGCCATCTACCGAGTCATTATCAACAACAAAAACCTCTGCATCTACATTATCCAACGCTTTAAAAACAGATGTTAACGTCTGCTCTAAAAAGTGCTTTACATTGTAATTAACTATGACTATTGAAAGTGTCTTCAATTCCTAAATGGGTAGATAATGATGTTTCAATCTAAGTGAACAAATGTAAGACTTATTTCAGTTATCGCCAATGTTCCAATTAATACTTGAATCAATGGAGCTCTTACGGGCAAATTCTACCTCGGCCTAAAAAACTTCTTTGGTCTCCAATAGGAATTAAAACCGATTCCCCTATCAAGTCTGTAAGCCTAAGAACGGTCTTTTTACTTTTAAAATCTCCATAGGACGTCTTATGCTTACCTACCTTCACCACTATTTCCGAATTCGAGTCCAATTGTTCTTCTATGGTAAGATCAGTAACACCATCTTTGGTATAATCATCTAAAACCAACTTTCCATCGATCCACACTTTTACATTAGCACCTGAATGAAACATTAATCTTTGATTCTGATCAACTAACTGAAGCTTTTTATTATTTCCCTTTTGTACTTCCGTTTGTTGAGTCACTCTATTGCCAAATAAAGAATCTTCTGGGTGAGAAGACTTCAAAACCTGCCCAAAACTTATGGTATTCATTCCTACCATTAAAAAGAATATTAATGTGAAACGTAAAATACTACGGTAATACAAAAAGATATTTGAAATCAAAATAGTCATGCGCGCGATTTCCAATATAAATTTAATCAATTCCAAAACGTTTTGAAGCTAATCTTATTATTTTTGGATGAAATAAGTTAAGCACGAAGCTTAGCTTAGACACAATTCGATAAAATTATGCGAAAAATTAATATATGGCTGCTTGCCTTAATCAGTGGATTATTTCTATTTGGTTGCGGAGGAGATAAAAGTGCAGAACAAGCTGAAACCGATGATTCCATCATTGTTGAATACTTAAGTGACAATAGTTTAACGGCTACAAAAACCAGTTCAGGGTTATATTATCTTATAGAAACGGAAGGAACTGGTGTTCACCCAGATCTTACTTCTACCATTACTATTGATTATCATGGATATTTAACTAACGGGGAAACTTTTGATCAAACTGACTCCCTAGGCGCTACCTTTGCCCTAAGTCAATTAATCGAAGGATGGAAAGAAGGAATACCTTACTTTAAAGAAGGTGGATCTGGTAAACTGTTTATCCCGTCAGCCCTAGGATATGGTAATCAAGCTGTGGGAAGTATTCCTCGAAACTCAGTGTTGATTTTCGATATTCGTTTGATTAATGTTGAATAGCCATGTTGCCTCTTACAAAAACGAATAAACATCTTATCACAACCGTATTACTATGTACCACACTTTGTGCGTGCAATAAACAAGCTACAAAAGAAGAAATGAATATAACACCTCCCGTCGCATCGATTGAGAAGAAAGAATTGACAATTCACGGAGATACCAGAGTAGATAATTACTATTGGCTACGTAATCGAGAAGAACAACGTGTAATAGATTACTTAAATTCAGAAAACGACTATACCGATCAGATTCTTAAACCTACTGAGGAGTTTCAGAAAAAACTATTCGATGAAATCACAGGTAGAATTCAGCAAGATGATGAAAGTGTACCATATAAACTAAACGGATATTGGTACATTTCTAAATATCAAAAAGGTGACGAGTATCCGATTCTTACCAGAAAAAAAGAATCGTTGGATGCTGCCGAAGAAATAATGGTTGATGTTAATGAATTGGCAAAAGACCACGACTTCTACGATTACGGAAGTTCAGCCGTTAGTATTAACAACGAAATATTGGCTTTTTCTGAAGACATAGTAAGTAGAAGAAAATATACCGTTCGGTTCAAGAACCTTATTACTGGTGATATGTATGAGGACAAAATACTAAATACAACAGGGCGAGTAGCATGGGCAAATGATAACAAAACCATCTTTTATACACGTAAGGATGAAACTACCTTACGCGCTTTCCAAATTTACAAACACAAACTAGGTACGAATCCAGACGAGGACGAATTAGTTTATGAAGAAAAAGATGAGTTATTCGACTGTGTAGTTGCTACAAGCAAATCAAGAGAATATATTTTCATTGGTACTTTCAGTACACTTTCTAGCGAATATATGTTCTTGGACGCCTCAAATCCAGATGGGGAATTCATAATGGTTCAAGAACGCCAACCTAATATAGAATATACTGTCTCGCATCACAAAGATAAGTTTTACGTGCGCACCAATTGGAATGCACAAAACTTTAAGTTGATGGAAGCTAAAATAGATAATCCAGGGATGGAACATTGGAAAGAAATAGTTCCTCATCGTGAAAACGTACTCCTTGAAGGTATTGAAGTTTTTGACAACTATTTGGTACTAGAAGAGCGTGAAGATGGGTTGGCTCAAATCACCGTTCAAGATTTTATTAATAATCGCGAATACCGCATCGACTTTGGTGAAGAAGCTTACAACAGCTGGGCTGGAACCAATATGGACTTTGGTAGTGATACTTTAAGGTATGGTTTCACCTCTCTAACCACACCGTATTGCACGGTCGATATGGATATGAGAACGCAAGAAAAAGTAATTAAAAAACAACAGAAGGTAATTGGCGGTTATAATGCAGATGAATATCAATCAGAAAGACTGATGATAGAAGCAAGAGATGGCGTAAAAGTCCCAATTTCTTTAGTATATAAAAAGGGTGTAAACAAAGATGGAAATGCTCCTCTTCTTCTCTACGCTTACGGTTCTTATGGTTACAGTTTAGATCCTGAATTCAGTAGTACTCGTTTGAGTTTATTGGATCGTGGTTTTATTTATGCAATCGCCCATATTAGAGGTGGCGAAGAAATGGGACGTCAATGGTACGACAATGGTAAATTCTTAAAAAAGAAAAACACCTTCAACGACTACATTGACTGTGCCGACTACCTGGTAAAAAACAAATATACTAGCTCTGATCATCTTTATGCAATGGGCGGAAGTGCTGGCGGAATGCTAATGGGAGGAGTAATCAACATGAGGCCCGACCTGTGGAATGGCGTAGTTGCGCAAGTTCCTTTTGTAGATGTAGTTACTACGATGTTGGACGAATCAATCCCGTTGACTACAGGTGAATTTGAAGAGTGGGGTAATCCAAAAGACAAAGAGTATTATGAGTACATGAAGTCTTATTCTCCATACGACAATGTAGAAGCCAAAGATTATCCAAATCTTTTAGTTACCACTGGTCTTCATGACTCGCAAGTGCAATATTGGGAACCTGCAAAATGGGTAGCTAAATTAAGAGCCACTAAAACGGATCAAAACTTGTTATTACTAAAGACAGATATGGACACTGGACATGGTGGTGCTTCTGGAAGATTCGAAAGATATAAAGACGTGGCCGTGGAGTATGCTTTTATTCTTTGGCTTGAAGGAATTTTGAAGTAATCACATTTTTTTTTAAATATTTTTAACTTTTTTTTTCAATCCCAAAACCTTGATTATCAATTTGTTAAAAATAAATATCAAAAAAGTTTGATTTTTTTCTTAGAAAGAGGGTTACCTTTTTCTGAGTTAATGTATATACCTATACAAACAAGATATTCATAACATTTTGTTTATTCATGCGTTTCTTTCCTGAAAAAGCCCTTCCTTGGAAGGGCTTTTTTACTTTACTTACTTTTTTAGTTAATCGGTTGTCGTAAAAGAAACTTCGCGGTATCAATTTGATACAGAGAATCGTTTAGCAAATGCCACCGTGGTTCTGCTACAAATTCATTACTAAAAACACTTTTCTCTCGCTTGTGATTATCCCATTGAATCCCGTATAGATCAATTAAACCATGAAGTAAATCATCTGTTTGAAACGGTCTATCTGTATAATTACCTAAACTATCATAGAATTCTGGTTTGTAATTCTCATAGCTCTGTGAACTCCAGAGCATGAAAGGCACCTCAAACATGGATTTAGTAGGATTAAGCTCATTATGGCCATAATCATCTCTTTCATCAAATACATTATCTCCGTGATCCGACAAATACAATAAAGTTCCAAACTCTGACCTTGACTCTACAATGGTAATCATTGAATCAATAAGGTGATCATTATATAACACCGAATTATCATATTCGCTAAGTACCGTTTTTTGCTCCTCATCTAAATCTGGTCTAAGCGTTGTATAACTCTCTGCATTAAAGCTTCGATATGATTCTGTCGAACGACTTTTATAACTCAAGTGCGATCCCATCAAATGGATAATAATCAGCTTATTTTCGGAGTCCTTATCAAGGACATTTTGAAAATGAGGCAATACTGCCATATCTGGCAATGCAGATTTCTCTTTTTCAAACGCAGTTACAACGATACTATCAGTCAACTCTGCAAAGGCCAGAATTGGAGTATCCATTTCTTTATAAATTGGTTGATTAGTAATCCAATACGTTTTGTAACCTGATTGTTTGCACAGCTCAATAATACTTTCTCCTCCAAACCAGTTATTCTTTTTGTTCCAACTAGCATTACTCAACATTTTATAAACAGAACCCACCGTGTAACAATGAGAAGCCAACACATCCGAAAATATTACCAGTTCATTTCTGCGCGCTTCTAATCTTGGATTGGTTTTAATATCATAACCATATAAGCTCATATGATTACGAGTTAAGGACTCTCCTAATATCAAAACATGAGTTTCTGCCCTACCCTTCAAAAATTCTTTCTTCACATTAAGAGGAACATGTCTATCCTTTATCGTGCTTAAGAATCCATGCTGCTTATAGGCATTGTCCGCATATACTATATTACTTCCAAAAGGGCCTCGAAGAAATGATTTTTGATGGATACTAAAATAGATCAGTATTATAAATAATCCCAACTTCAAATATATACCAAATGACTGATCCAATTGAGCTTTGGGGATCTTCTGCAAAATATAGAATAAGACTAATTTAGGTAACACCCATAAAAGCCCTAATCCTAACCATTTCCACCTCCAGTAACTATTTACAAACTCCGTTGACTCACTTAAATTAGTACTCAACATCACCAAATAGGTGTTACCTTGAGGTAGATTTCCTAAAATAAAATAGTGAAACAGCGAAAACAAAAAAAATGCAGTTGAGAATACCAAAGTAACTCCCAAATACCATTTTCTCAGTTTCTTATTAAGAAACAATAGCGGAGCAATAAAAGCTAATTGTGCTAACCATGAAAAAAAAGTATCGAATCGGTATCCAATAGCAACACTTATAAATGAATAGCAATTAAAATACAGATAACCAATTACTAGCAGTAAAAGAAGGTTTATGGAACCACCATATTTATTGGATTTAATATTCAGCAACTTTTTGAATTAAAAATCAGGGGTGATAAGGATTATTTGAACTGTGCTATCCTTTTCGGCAACTTCAAGTTGCTCAACAACTTCTTCCTTTAAATTTCTTCCTAATGCCCAGAGGAGTTTAGGAGAAGATGGAAACTCATTTTCGATATATTTATAATTAACAATATCCGTTGAGATCGTTGCAATACCAGAGTTTTCAATTTTATTCCTGATATTATCGATTACGGTTTTCTTATCTTGGAAATGCTCTAAATGCGGTAAATAATAGGATACAGCATAACCTGCATCCCTCACTTGAGTCAAAACATTTATCTCCGTACTTTCAACTAAAACCTGATCTTTTGAAAGACCGTTATCATCAAAAATCGCATCAAGTTGATGAATGAAAGAGCTCACATTTTGCTCATTTAGATTTTTAACATCTAGCCACAGTTTTAACTCTGGCGCCTCCTTGATCATTTGTTCGATATATGAGGCTAAGCATAATCCTTTCGACTGATCAGGAGGATGATAAATATCTAGGCAATTTTCTGTAATTACTAAATCTAATTCAGCACCGTCGAAGCTTTTCTCTAGCGCCTGAAAATGATCTACAGTATTAACTCTATGGGCCCAATATTTTTGACCACGGTAATCAACTGCTTCCTGCTTAGAGCAACCTACTAAACCTAATAATACGAATACAGAAACAACCAGCACCACAAAATCACCCAAAGAGCACTTAAGTGTATTAATACTGGTAGGCATCTGGGAGTTAATTTTTATCCTTTGGCAGGAAGTACTTTGGTTCGCACCTCCCCAAAACCTAATCTTATACCATTCGCTTCTCCAAAGCCACGCATAACCACAGAATCACCGTCATGAATAAACTTACGTTCTGTTCCGTCAGGCATTGGTACAGGCTTAGTTCCTCTCCAAGAAATTTCTAACATAGAACCATACTCTCCTTCTTCAGGTCCTGAAATAGTTCCAGAAGCCATAATATCACCAACATTAATATTACAACCATTCGCAGTATGATGTGCCAATTGTTGACACATATTCCAATACATGTACTTAAAGTTGGAACGAGTAACTTGTTTTGATTGCCCTTCTGCAGTTTCAATGATTACATCCAAATTAATATTATAATTCTTATCTCCCTCAAATTCCAAGTAAGGTAAAACCTTAGGGTCTTGTTTAGAACCTGCTACTTTAAAAGGCTCCAAAGCATCGAGTGTAACAACCCAAGGAGAAACGGATGATCCAAAGTTCTTTGCTAAGAATGGTCCCAACGGAACATACTCCCATTTTTGAATATCACGAGCAGACCAATCATTAAATACACAAACACCAAAAATATGATCCTCGGCATCCGCTGTCGTAACGGAATCACCTAATTCTGTAGACTTCCCTACGATAAAAGCCATCTCTAATTCAAAGTCCAATAACTTACATGGACCAAAAACAGGAGGTTCATCATCATTTGGTTTCTGCTGCCCTTTTGGTCTATGTAACGGAGTTCCTGACACTACAATAGAAGATGCTCTTCCATGATAACCTACCGGAATATGTTTCCAGTTTGGTAAAAGTGCATTATTTGGATCGCGGAACATACAACCTACATTGTAGGCATGTTGTTCGCTACTATAAAAATCAGTGTAGTCGCCAATCTCAACTGGTAACAACATTTCAACTTGATCAACATCTAAGACAATACGATTCAATTCGTCGGAATTCTTAACCTCCGAATTACCATCTTGAAATAATTCTGAAATTCTTTCTCTAACCGCACGAGTTACATCTTTACCTAAACCAATAAACCCGTTCAGACTACTATCAAAAAATACCGAAATATCGATATTTAATTCAGCGAAAAATCCAAGCTCCGCAACTACAGATAAGTCAATAACCTTATCTCCAATTCTGGTCCCCACTCTACCATCAGAGTTAGTGCCCAATTTAAAAATTCCAAAGGGTATATTTTGAATCGGAAAATCAGATTCCGAACTTACTTCTATCCAAGATTTTAACGAAGGGTTATTTGCATTTATCATATTACGTGACCTTTACGAATAGTTTATTTATTCTATTACTAACTTGGTTGTAAAGGTACGTTGGTTTGTTCTAATATTGCAATAGTAAATTCCTTTTTGGTAAGAGGTCAAATCCAGTTGAGTTGATCCACGGTGTACGAAGTTGTCATTAAATACCATTTGACCTAACTGATTGGATACACTAAAGGTATAACTATCATTGTGATCATCTGCAACTATATTCACTAATCCACTCCCAGGATTAGGATAAATCATGAAACGGAATGCATCTTCCTCAATTCCTATTCGACAAGGATCAAAAACTTTAGAAGCAGAAATCGATTTACAATCATCTCCATTCCAAACTTGTACATGATAAGTAGCAACTGAATCATATTCCAAAGGCACACCAAACACGTTGGTATCAATAGGTTCATTATTTCTATACCAAATTATAGATTCTAAGTCAGATACGAAATCCATCACAACGTAACAGTCTCCCAGTCCCAATGATAACTCAGGTTTTTTGGGTGCAGCTAACACTTCAATAGTTCTAAAACTTCCTTCACTAACTCTTGGTGCATCTGATGTAACTTGAATTTTATAAGTTCCTGGAGGTATATTCCTTCCATCAATATATCCTCGAATTGTTCCTGCGGAGTCAGAAGAGGTGTTTCCAATTATCCGAGCTTCAATGAAGTTTTGATCCAATTCGGCGATCTTCAGATAAAATACATTATTCGTATCATAATCCCCTACTACACTGTAATCCACTTCAAAAAATGAATTTTGACATACCTGCATAGGTACATTGGTTAAATTAACATCTATTAACTTTCCTAAAACAAACAAGCCATGAGTAATATCAGTTGCAATAATATTTCTGGAGGTCAGAAAAGGATATACTCCCCAACATCCTTGATACCTACTATAGGAGGACTGAGTAGAATCATTTTGAGGGTATGTATCATAGTAACTTATTCGCTGAGGATTGGCGGGATCATCAATATTGTACACTTGCAAGCCATCCAAATAGTATGAAAGGTAAACTTCATTACCTCTAATAAAAGGGTTATGAACCGTAGCAAACTCATGTGACTCAAATGCAGCAACTTCCTCAATATCCAAAATATCTGTTAGGTCAAACAACTTAACTTTCATTCCATAAGGAACTTCATCGGCCATAACAAGAACATGTCCATCCTCGGTTAGCCAGCTAGAATGATTATAACCTTGATCCGTATAATATTCAATGCGATTTATTAAATGTGGTGAATTGAGATCTGAAAAATCATAAATAAACAAACCATCATTTCCCGCTGAGCAATACGCAGTATCATTACGAACATAAGTATCATGTAAACACAATGAACAATTACCAAATTTATCTTTCAAATAGGATCCAACCAGAACAGGGTTAATTGGATCTGCCAGTGACAAGACTTCTAAAGCTCTTGATGTTCCACCACGAAGGTTTGAACTTAAGTATGCTCGATTTCCATCAATGAAAATACTATGTGCGCTAGCACTCAAATCAGTGGTATCGTACACTTTCACAACGGAATCAGGCAAATATTGCAAGTCAAAAATCTGTAAGCTATTACCTCCTCCATCAGCAACAGCATATGCATAATGTTGGTATGTCTTAAAATCTCTCCATACCACATTTTGATTTTTACCCGCAAAATTGTCTATCTCAACCGGGTTAAGAGGATCTGTAACATCTATAAAATGGGTCCCCCAACAGCTTCCAACTATCGCATACTCTCTACCATCAGCTTCATACCCCCAAATATCATTATATGCGTAACCATCACCGTCACAACCGTTCGTTGAATCTGTAACCCATCCCCCTAATTTTGTAAAATTTAAAGAGTCTTGAGCCTCTAAACGAGTGCTAGCAAATCCAAAACTTATAATTAGCGCGAATAGTATTTTTATGACCTTCATTACTTAGATAATAATTACATTGCGAATTATTTACTGTTAACGATTTCCTACTTGAATCGTTCTTTGCTCTACAGTATTTTCTCCAGTTAAAATCATCAACTTGTAATTTCCTGCAGGCAATTCAGATAAATCCATTTCCGAAATATACGCATTTTTCAACTCATTATCAATAACTCTTTGACCTACCGAATTGTAAATCGAAATATTTTTAATCCTTGATTCTGTACGGACTACTACTTTGGAAGCAGTTGGATTAGGGTAAACTTCTACATCTCCCTTAAACTTATTGTCCATCACTCCTAAAGGACTGAGATTACTTTCCAGTACAAACAAACCATAGGTAATATCACTAGCTATAATCTTTCCAGAAGGCAAAAATGGATAAACTCCCCAACACCCTTCATATTCTCTATCTGGATAAGGATCAGGAGAATTATTATTATCTGGATATGTGTCATAATAAGCCACTTGTTTCACATCCCTAACATCTGTAGGATCAAACACTTGGACTCCATCATGATAGTAAGAGACAAAAATATAACCATCCTCAAAAAATGGGTTGTGAGGAGTAGCAGCATCGTTGGATTCAAATTGTGTAAGATATATTGGCGATGTAATATCAGAAATATCAAACAATTTTAATGCTAGCCCATTGGGAACTTCATCTGCCATCACCATCGTCTTACCATTATCACTCAACCATGAGCTGTGATTATATCCTTGGTCGGCATAAGTGGTAATAGACGTAATTAATTTAGGCGCATTTAGACTTATTAAATCCATGATATAAAGCCCGGTGTACTCTCCACTACAAAAGGCAGTATCATTTCTAACATAGATGTCGTGAATAGCACTCCCGCCAAAGAATGTAGATGGAACGTTACCTGCAAAAGTAGGCTTTTCGGGATCCGAAATAGAAAGAATATCTAAAGCATAACTTCCTCCGTCTCTTTTATTAATTCCCATATAAAGTCTGTCATTGTCTATGAAAATATTATGACAACTATTGGTGAACTGTAATGAATCATACACCTTAATAATAGTATCTGGAACTCCGCTCAAATCAAAAATCTGAAGACTATTGGTATCATTTCCATCAGCAACTCCATAGGCATAATCACCGTTAACTTTATAATCTCGCCAAACCACGTCATTCGAACTTCCTGGGAAAGCCCCAACCAGAACAGGAGTATCATCCGTAACATCGATAAAATATGTGGAATGATTACTTCCCATGATGGCATATTCTCGTCCATCTTTTTCGAAACCCCAAATATCGTTATAGTAAGTTCCGAACGTATTATCGCTCCAACCACCAATTTTAGACATGTTTAAGGAATCATTCTGTGCCTGAACATTACACACACAAAGAAAGAATAAGGCGGGTAATACCAACCTTGCTAGATTTTTTTTCATAACAATTTACTAATAATGAGTACCTGACCATTCACCTAGGGAGCAAATAGTAATTGTACAATAATACCATAAATTGTAAGAAATTCCCAGATAAAGTATCTGGATTAAACTTTTTAATTTATTGACTCTACAGCTGTTATTTCAGGAACGGCACGCTTAATTGCCTCCTCAACTCCAGCCTTCATTGTCATTTCGGACATTGAACAGGCACTACAAGCTCCTACCAATTCTACCTTCACAACTTTTTCTTCAGTCACTTCCAGTAATTTAATATTACCCCCATCCTTGATCAGGTAAGGTCTTACAGTGTCCAAGGCACTTTCTACTTTATCTTCTATGCTCATGTCTAATGTAATATTAATTCTTTAGGCACTATTAACTTCTTGTTATTTCCACGATTTCAGTCGCTGGAAGTCCTTGATTTCGAGATTCAATTGAACCTATCACAGAAGAAGCTAAATTTTCAAAAGCCTCACTAGTAAGTTTATTGTTGTTTGCTACTTCTGGAGTACCATTATCTCCACTCTCTCTTATGCTCTGAACTATAGGAATCTGTCCCAGCAATTCTACCCCATTTTGAATCGCCAACTCTCTTCCACCGTCTTCACCAAAAATGTAATACTTATTATTTGGCAATTCTGCAGGAGTGAAGTAAGCCATATTCTCTACAATTCCAAGAACAGGAACATTGATTTTATCTTGCTGGAACATAGATAAACCTCTTTTTGCATCTGCAACTGCAACTTTTTGAGGAGTTGTTACAATTATAGCACCTGTTAACGGTAAAGTTTGAACCAACGTGAGGTGAATATCACTAGTACCTGGCGGCAAATCAATTAGCATATAGTCTAACTCTCCCCATTCACAATCAGTGATAAATTGTCTTAAGGCCGATGTTGCCATAGAACCACGCCAAACTACCGCTTGAGTTTCCTCCACAAGAAATCCCATCGACATAATCTTTACACCATGCTTTTCAACAGGAACCAACAAGTTTTTGCCTTCGTGCTGCAATACTCGAGGACGTTCAGATTCAACTCCAAACATAGTTGGTCCAGATGGCCCATAAATATCTGCATCCAGATATCCAACAGAGTAGCCTTGTTTTGCTAAAGCTACAGCCAAGTTACTCGTAACCGTAGATTTACCAACACCTCCTTTACCAGAAGCTACAGCAACAATATTCTTTACATTTGGAAGTGGATTTGCCTTCTTTGGAGGAGCAACCTGCTTCTTGCTAAAAGAAATGTTGAAAATTAAATCTTCAGATAATTCTTGAAGCGTACTAACTATTTGCTGCTTCAAATCTTGTTGGTGAACCGAGCTGTGCTGAGGAAGTAATTCTAACTCAATTTGTACATTAGCTCCATCAACCTCTAGCGTCTTCAAAAATGCTTGTGAAATTATATCCTTGTTCGAAATAGGATCAATTACTTTCGAAAGCGCATTAAATATTTCCTGTTTACTTACCATCAGCGTTTTATTATTAATGCAAAATTACAATTTAGAATCATTCTAAACAAGCAAACATACAGTTCATTACAATCGTTTCATTGTTTATCAAACACCTTTCCAATCCTGTATAATTCATATATTTAGTTGCATTAGAAGCGGTGATTAATTAGATTCGCCAATTGTATTATATCAAAAATTATACGTTAAGTTAAAAAATTAAACACTTGTAACATGAGTACATCAAATGACGGTTGGGGCTCCCGGGTTGGTCTGATTTTAGCAATGGCCGGTAACGCTGTTGGACTTGGAAACTTCCTTAGATTTCCAGTTAAAGCAGTAGAAAACGGAGGAGGAACTTTCATTATCCCCTATCTGGTTTCTTTCCTAGTAATGGGAATTCCTTTACTATGGGTTGAATGGTCTATGGGAAGATTCGGTGGGAAATTTGGTGATCACTCTACCCCATTTATCCTTGATAACATTACCAAAAAACGTATTTGGAAGTATTTCGGTGTATTCGGAATCTTTACGAACCTTGGTGTAATGGCGTACTATACGTACATTGAATCTTGGACGTTAACATACACTCTAAAGTCCTTGAAGGGTGACTTCTCTGGCAAAAAAATAGATGAAGTTGGTGTTATGTTTGACCAATATGTAGATATAGGTGCTGCCTCAGGCATCAATTTCCCGATTTGGGCTTTAGTTGCATTTGTTATAACATTATGTTTAAATATTTACATACTTTCCAGAGGTTTAAATGATGGTATTGAAAAAGTTGCAAAGTTTGCAATGCCCCTACTTATCATTTTTGGTGCTTTTTTAGCAATAAAAGCAGTTTTCCTTGGAAGTACGGGCAATTGCGCGGATTGTGATTCACATATAGGGTTAAACTTCTTATGGGAACCTCACTATGAAACGTTGTGGGATCCAAAAGTATGGTTAGAAGCAGCGGGGCAGATCTTCTTTACATTATCTGTAGGAATGGGAACTATTCAATGTTACTCTTCTTACCTAAAATCAAAAGATGATGTTGCTCTTAATGCCATGTCTGCCGGATGGATGAATGGATTCGTTGAGATTGTTCTTGGTGCTTCTGTAGTAATTCCAATTGCTGTTGGTTATATGGGATTAGATTGGGTTAAAGAAAACGCTGGTTTCATGATGGCATTTAAGACTATGCCTTACTTATTCGATCAATGGGGTCCTACAATGTCTGTAATTAGTGGAGTTGCATGGTTTGGACTATTATTCTTTGCAGGAATTACATCTTCTTTGGCAATGGGTACTCCATGGATGGGATTCATGAAAGATGAATTTAAATGGAGCAACAACAAATCTGCATGGACACTAGGTCTATTATTATTCTTCATGGCATTACCTACTATCTTCTTCTTTGAAAAAGGAGTATTTGACGAATATGATTACTGGACAGGAACAGTTTCACTCGTAATCTTTGCCTTTGCGGAGGTAATATTATTCGCATGGGTATTTGGTATAGACAATGCATGGGAAGAAATTACCCGTGGTGCAGATATGAAAGTACCTGGCTTCTACAAATACATTTTAAAATTTGTAACTCCTGTATTTATTGGAGTCATTCTATTCACCTCTCTTTTTAAACCAAAAGACTGGGCAAGTCCTTTTAAACGAGAAGGAGGATGGAACTGGGCAGATGACAGTATTATTAATCAAATATTCCATTTGAATAATGAAGTAATTTGGTTCTCTGAACATGGAGCTACCAATATGTTTTATATAGATATGTCAAGAGTATTCTTATTAGCGATATTTATTGGCCTTTGTGCACTTGTGAAAATTGCATCTAATAAGAGAAAGAAAGCTAAACTTGCCAATTCTTAAGCATAACAATAACTCAAGAAATTAAAAAACATGACAACATCAGCATTAATATTAATGATCGTCGTACAAGCAACAGTAACCGTGGTAACCGGATACTTTTTCTTTAAAGTTTTAAAAACACCACCGAACGCTGAACCAGATTCATTTTCGGACAACGACTAAGACGCGACAATAAATGAACAAAATAAAACATTGGCTTCACTACTACTTTGGGTTTTCCAAAAGGGAAGTCAATGGTTTTTTCGTTCTATCCCTAATTCTAGCTCTTATATGCCTTGCACCGTTAGCATTACCCACATACGGTGAATACCACGGCCTAAAAAAAGATCAACGGTTGCTTGGGCAACTTATCAATGACGCTAAGGAACAAAAGGCATCAGAACAAGCCGTAAATAGAGTCGAGAAGTCAAACGATCAAT
>JAHDFW010000067.1 GCA_020627945.1 Cytophagales bacterium | reverse complement strand
CTCGTATTCATGAAACAAACTTGAAAAAACAAGGTATGCTTGGTTTAACGTTTGCAAATGAAGCTGATTACGATTTGATTCAAGAAGATGATATTTTCAACTTCCTTGATCTTAAAGATTTTGCGCCAGGAAAACAATTGACACTTGAGGTTGTTCATGCAGATGGTTCTAAGGATACTATCATGTTGAACCACACTTATAACCAGCCACAAATTGATTGGTTTAAAGCCGGTTCTGCACTTAACTTAATCAAGCAACAAAATGCTTAAGAGATAATCTGATTATATCAGACTAAAATTAAAGCCCCTAAAGTCTACAGATTTTAGGGGCTTTTCATTTCTTATTAAACACAACGAATTAAATCCTTATCCCCATCACACTAACGTCGTCAACTTGCACTTCATCCCCTTTCGTCATCCATTCCTCGATAAAATCATTCAATTGATCATGTTGTTTATCTAGAGCATCCGATTCCATATTCAGTAATAACTTCTTGAAACTCTTATACCCTACTTTCTTTCCTTTCTCGCCTCCAAATTGATCTGGGAAACCGTCAGAAAACAAATATACAGTCTCACCTTCTTTCAGGTTTATTTGAACATTGGTGAAACTCTGCTCACTTCTAATTCTATAACCAACTGGCATTTTATCTGCCTTAATTTCTAATAGTTTCTTAGTTTTTCCTTCTATTTCTATAGTTCGGCCAGCAAGCTCCTCTTTTGTAGAATCTTCAGTAATCAGATACAGAGGGTTATTTGCTCCCGCAAAAAGAAGTTCATTAGTTTCCGAATGATAACGGATCAATGACATATCCATACCGTCCTTACTACCTCCTGCGTCTCCTTGTCCTAAATCTCTAATTACTTGAGCTCGAAGTTTATCTAGAATTTCAGCTGGTGTTATTAAATCCTGACCTTTTACTATTTCATTCAAATAAGACACGCCTAACATGCTCATAAACGCTCCTGGAACCCCATGTCCAGTACAATCCGCAACTGTAGCATATAGGTAACCATTCTTTTCTAATGCCCAATAAAAATCACCACTTACAATATCCTTTGGTCTAAACAATATGAAATGAGAAGGGAATGAAGTAATCATCTCAAGACGTGTAGTAAGTAAAGCACGTTGAATCCGTTCAGCATAATTTATACTCTCAGTAATTTGCTTCTTTTGATCCGCCAAAACATGATTTTGAGTTTGTAGTAATTCACTTTGAGTAGTGATTTCCTCATTTTGCAATTCAATTTCACGATTCTTTTCACTCAACTCTAGATTTGCCTTTTTCTTATTTCTAAATTGCACAAAGATCAATACCGTAATTACAGATATCAATCCCAAAACCAAAATCATGGTCCATTGAACTATATTCTTTCGGTCCAGCTCTACTTTTTGTAATTGAGTTTCATTTTTCAACAAAAGATTCTCCTTCTCCTTCTTCTCTGTCTCATACTTTGTAGATAATTCCATGATTGCTTTGTCGGATTCCAAATCCCTAATTTTTTCCTGTAAAGCAGTTGCTGAATCTCCAAAAATCACCGCCTGTTCAAAATCTCCTTTAGCTTGATTAATCTCCTTAAGGATCCCGAAAGTTTCTTGTTTCAAATAAATATCATTCAGACTATCAGATAATACCAGTGCTCGATTTGCGTAACTTAACGCGAGTGGAAAATCTTTCATATCCCTATAAACCGATCCAATATTATGATAGACGTAGCCCATATCCTCTATGAGATCCAGTTGTTCATAGGCTTCTAGTGCTTTATTATAATAAGTGAGAGCTTTAGGCAAATCCTCCATGTATTCATATACTCCACCTTTATTTAAATATACGTTTGGAAGGCTTTCTAATTTATCAAACTGCTTATAAAGGGTTTCACTACTATCAATATAAATTATGGAAGAGTCTAACTTTCCATTTGCAACATACATTGACCCAATATTAAAGTAGGCATCAGCAATATTACTATCTAAAGGAGCCAATTCTAGTGCTCGTTTAGAATAAACAATAGCCTTATCAATATGTCCTGAAAAGTATTCTACAGTAGCTATATTCCCAAGATACCAACTTGCCCTTTCATTATCATTGTTAGAAGTTGCCATCTCTAGCAACTCAAAATAAAGTTTTTGGGCTTTTTGATATTTAGCATGATGCTTATACGAATTAGCCATGGTAAACTTGCTATTATAGATCCCTTCTTGATAGCTAATTTGACTAGAAAGTTCTAATGCTTGTTCACCATAATATATGGCTGAGTCTAAATTTAAGCTTCTGAACTCCTTACTTATCTTTTTAAATAAGATCACTCTGTTAGTATCTAACGCCGTCGATCTAACTAAATCTCTTTTTAACGAATCAAGATCATCTGCTTGACCAACAACGTTAAATAGGAGACAAAAAAATAAGAGTAATAAATTTTTGTTTACGCTTCGCATATTAATTTACTAACTTAACAAATATATACTAAAAACTATGTCAAATTCAAATTCAAACTCACATTCGAATTCAAATTCGAATAAAAACTCCTCTTCTAACCAAGGGGCAACTTCTACTCAAATAACAGGTGTTGTTATGTCTGTTTCAGACGATATGACTCATGGAACGATGGTACCAAGCGATGGTTATTCAAATAAACCAGAGGAATTCGAAAATCATGGTGCACATGTAAAGGTACATAAAGGTGAAGAGCATATTTTTATTGCCATTGATAACCATGGTCGTGATGATGTCGCCAAAAAAGGACCAATTATTAAAATTGTAACTCCAGGTGCTGGAGATGGAGCAGGAAACCCTTTTTCATAAAGAAAAAAAAAGCGAACTATGTTCATAGTTCGCTTTTCCTTTTAACTTTATTATCCCTACTCAACCGTAACGTTTATCTCAACGGTATTCAGTCTATTCTGCTCAGGTATTGCTACAGCAACATTCTCGAAAGAAATTTGATCCTCAGATACTCCTTTCCCCACAAGAAACTCCTTAATTACTTCAGCTTGTTGCTCCGTTCGATCATTATGATACACAACGGTACCGTCTTCCGATTCTTTTTCCTCAGATAATTCATTAGAAGGTTCATCCGACTCTCTATAATCTTGCAGCTCTACCTTAATTTTAAATTTCGTCGAAGCATTTTTTTGCATAAACTTCGCTAGTCTATTCAGCTCCCCCTCAGCAAAATCTCCTAAATCAGTTGAATTGTAATCAAACTTAACATTGTTAAGCACAAAAGATGTTCCTCTGTTTAAATTATCTAACTGAATCTTTTCTCTACTTCTTATCGTTTCATCTAAATCTGTTGCATCAAAATTTCTTGAAGTAAACACTTTTGTTCCATCAGAGCTGTAGAAAAATAAATCATACATTTTCCCTTCGTTCAAAATAGTGAAGTACTCACCTTCTTTGTCCAGCTTAACTTTCTGAATCTGTCTCCCAGTTTGATTATCGAATACAGATAAGAAGCCTTTAACTGGCGTTTTATTGCCATCAAACACCTTTCCGTAAGCCATAATAAGTTTTCCTTGTTGCAATTCCTCAGGAACTTTATACATGTACAAGTCAATTGATTCTTCCTCATGCATTTGGTGTCCATAAGCAACATTACCCAACGCCGGAATACTCGCATGTGTGTCATCGTCCGATGTATTCATAAAGTCTAGCGGAACGGGTGAACTCCAACTTCCGTTTTCTAATCTTGTCATGTATAAATCAAAACCTCCTTTACCGCCAGAGCGACTTGAAGCAAATACTAGAGTTTGCCCGTCGGGTAAAATTACTGGCTTAGTTTCAAAACCTGTATTTATTCCTGCACCTTTAATCTCAACGGGTTCGGACCAACTTTCTTTCCCTCTCCTTTTTGCTACATATATCTTTCCAGTAATTAGTCCTTCATCATTCGCAGTCCCCTTTACAAAATACATGGTTTTCCCATCGGCTGTTACAGATGGACAACCTTCATCTTGTAATGAATTTATTGGTTTACCAAAATTTACAATCTCACCTAATTTACCATTATTAAATTCAGCATAAACCACATCGTATCTTCCAACACCAGGACGTTTACGTGAACTAAAATACATTCCTTTACCATCATAGGTTAAGAAGAATCCATGCTTTCCATACATATCTACGTAATCATTGTAGGCATCTACGGTAAGAGGCTTTGTCCACCCCGCTTTAGTTTTCCTAGAAATCATCATGTGCCAAACAGCTCCTACGCGGTATTTCCGCATCATCAGCATAGTTTTCCCATCAGCGGTTAAAGTGGGGTTAATGTCTCTTTCATTATATGCATTAACGGAACGATCCATTCTCTTTTGACCGTGGCTTGAAAAACTCACCGCCATACATAATAATATCAGTGGTAATATCTTGTTATTCATAATAAGGTTAATTACAGGAATTATGCCAAGTTAGAGAATTGTCCAATACAAGTAAAGTATTTTCACACGTAATACAAACTTACATAAAACAAAAAAGGAAGGTTTACACCTTCCTTTTTCCAATTGCTATATAATTTTGATTATCCTCCGAAATCATCAAATGAAACGTTTTCGTCTGGAATACCCCAATCTTCACACATTTTCAGAACCGCTTGGTTCATCAATGGAGGTCCACAGAAATAGAATTCAATTTCGTCTGGAGCATCATGCTTAGACAAGTACTCATCAATTACAGCCTGATGAACAAATCCTACGAAACCATCTCCTACTTCATCGTGAATATCTGACTTAGGAGTCCAGTTATCTTCTTCTTTGGCATCTGAAAGAACCATGTAAAATTTGAAGTTATCAAAGTTCTTTTCAATCTCTCTGAAGTAGTGAATATAGAACAATTCCGCTCTAGATCTACCTCCATACCAGTAAGTTACTTTTCTATTAGTTTGTAACGTTCTAAACAAGTGGTAAATATGAGAACGCATTGGAGCCATTCCTGCACCACCACCTATGTACAACATTTCTGCATCAGTTTCCTTAATGAAGAATTCTCCATAAGGCCCAGAGATCGTTACTTTATCTCCTTCCTTAAGATTAAAAATATAAGAAGATGCAATACCTGGATTAACGTCTGCCCATGTTCCTTTCTTACGGTCAAAAGGAGGAGCCGCAACACGCACATTCAACATAATGTTACGTCCTTCTGCAGGGTAAGAAGCCATAGAATATGCTCTTACAACTTCCTCATCATTTTTCATAACAAGGTTTCTAAGTGCATAAGGACCTTCTGACCAATCTTTATCAAATTTGTTTGGCTCACCAGGGTGATCCGTAGGGTGAGCTGTAACATCCATTTCAGAGTATTTCACCACACATGGAGGAATATTAATCTGAATATATCCACCTGCTTTGTAGTCCATATCTTCAGGAATCTCTACAATAAACTCCTTAATATATGTTGCCACGTTGTAATTAGAAACAACTTTAGCCTCCCACTCCTTAATTCCGAAAATTTCGTCGTGAACCTGTACTTGCATGTCATTTTTAACTTTCACCTGACATGCCAGACGTACCTTCTCTTCTTTTTCTTTTCTGGAAAGGTGACCCTCCTCTGTTGGAAGAACATCTCCACCTCCGTCAAGAATTTGACACTTACACATCGCACAAGTACCACCTCCACCACAAGCAGACGGTAGGTACACAGACTGTGCAGATAAAGTACTTAAAAGCGTACTTCCCGCGGGCACTTTAATTTCTTTTTCACCATTCAACGTAATAGTAACATCACCACTCTTAACCAACTTAGCTTGCGCCCCCAAAAGAACGAAAACCAAAATTGCAATAACAATAGTGAAAATCACGATAGCCGATACAATTACTCCAATCATTTTGCTTGATTATTTATACTTTAATTTCAACCGCACAAATATATTAGAAATTACCATAAAACCACATGGCAATGTCTAATATTTGCAATTATCTTTCATCTTATTGTAACCGGCCGTATAACCTAGTTTTTTACAAGTTTCGATATCCTTGCATCCTTCATCTTTATGGCCCATTTTGAAACGCACCACTCCTCTATAAAAAAATGCAAGTTTATTTTTAGGCTCCATCTGAATTACTTTACTAAATAATGATTCTGCATTCTCATATTTTTCAGCATGGTACTCTATAAGACCAAAATTATAAGTCGCTTCTGGACTGTGTGGATTGATCTTTAAATAGTATTTATAATCAATCTCAGCCTTAGGAAAATTACTCACTTTATCAAAAGCCAACCCTCGACTTAAATAATAATCTAAATCATCACCTAAACTAATGGCCTTTGTATAATCTTTAATAGCTTCGTTGTAGTTCGTAAGTTTATAACTGCATTCTCCTCTTAAGTAATAGTAATCTGCAATTCCTGGAAACAATTGGATTGCTCTGGACAAATCATTAAAGGCCATTTTATAGTGATGCATATGCATGTGCACAATCGATCTTTGGTAATACACATTATGATCATTCAAATGCAATTTATCTGCTTTATTAAAATCGACTAAAGCTTTAGTGTTCTCACCGGTACGTTGATGAGACAAACCACGATAAAAATAGTACTCGTAGTTTTCAAAATCATATTCTAATGCCTTATTAATATAGTGTATGGTTTCATGATCCTCCCCTTCCAGCGAATGAGTAACCGCTAGTTTAAAGTATAACTCTTCTGTAGGCTCACTATTTAATGCTTCCTCATAGTCATTTACCGCCTTATCATATTCTTCAAGAACCACATGAATATCACCGCGCTCTTCCAACACTCTTTCATTGTCTGGGTCTATTTTTAATGCTTGAGTCAAATATGATAAAGCAACATGTTCTTTACCCTCTTTTTCCTTTTCACGTGCCATTTCAAGATACTTATCTATCTCTTCGGTCTGGACAAATGACATTAGCGGTAAAAGCGCTGCAAATAATAACAATAACTTAATTCTCATAGAATTTAATTTTACATACATTACACATACATCAGTCTAAATTAGTAATTAAATCTTTAAAATAGCCTGGTGCTTTCCATAATCTACTTCCGTACCATGAAAAAAACGTGCCATCTACCAACCTTACATTGTTAAGTTTAAAATTTTCTTTAAAAAATACAATATCCTTATCTTTAAATGGGTAAGGTTCGGAAGACAATAATATAAGGTCTGGATGGGCTTCAAGAAGCTGTTGTTCACTTATGGTAGGATAGCGATCTAATCCACTAAAAACATTTATAAAACCTGCAGATTCGATCATTTTACTAATAAAAGTATCTCCACCCGCAACCATCATTGGTTCTTTCCAAACAAAATAAGCTACCTTCAAGAGCTGTTTTGTATCTTGATTAACTTTTAAAGTGTTGAAATTCTCAACAATCTGTGTATAAATCTTTTCTCCCTCGGCATTACATCCTAATAGGTTGGCTACATCCTTTATCATTTCTAGTGCATCTTCAAGGTTTTTAATATCACTAGTATAAACTGGGACATGTTCGGCTAGTTCCTCAACTCGCTCCTGATCGTTCTCTTCTTTATTGGCAATAATAAGATCTGGTGCCAACTCTAATATTTGTTCAACCCTGAAATCTTTGGTTCCTCCTATCCGAACTTTCTCACGACGCAAATGTTCGGGGTAAATGCAAAACCTAGTTAAACCTATGATAGAATCTGAAACCCCCAAATCATAAATTAGCTCAGTCTGAGAAGGCACCAATGACACCACTCTTTTAAAAGGTTTATCAAAACTAATCTTGTTTCCTATTTGATCAGAAATTACCAACAGAAGCTTATTTATTTCTTAAGTGTTTTTGATGTGTTTCTAGAAATTTCAATTCATACCGACTTCTTCTTCCTTCATTTCTAGCCTTAACTCCACTTAGAATCAAACTTCCCGCGTCGTTGAGTTTCATATATTCATACACCTTATCCTTATTGCGTGATACAGTATACCCATCGGTAGTCTCTATATATGAATTGTTTTGCATCTCAAAAATCACAATATCCAAACTAGTACCATCCTTTTGCGATACGGTTTCCGTCTTTTTGGTAAATTCACTTACCTTAATATCCTCCTTTTTTACTTTTTCTTCATCGGTAACCTCTGCTACATGTTCAGGGATTCGTTTTTCAATCACCACATGACGTTTCGTAGGTTGTACTTCCTTCTTCTTACAGGCAGCCATGGCCGTGAATATCAATATTATAACGCTCAGTTTTCTCATAACTCAATTGAGGTCTCAAAATTAATTAGTAAATTTGTTAAATAAAAACGGTTGCGTTACAACCATTGAGGTTTATGTTTCGTTATACCCTTATCTACAGAATATTTTATTCACAAAATTAGAGTAAGAATTAATGTACCGAATTAAAGGAAAAGGATTAGTGCTGATCATGGCATCTCTGTTAATATTTACAGGATGTGGACGAAAATGGAAAAAAACATCGGAGACGTTGTTTACTCTAGAGGTTTTACCTATGACCCCATACATTGATTATTTATCAATAACAGGGGGAACACTAAAGTTGGAAAAATTTGTTTTTGATGGCACTCGTAAGCAAGGAAGCGCTGTTTATTTTGAGGATAATTTCCCTGATAATCAAGCTATTATTGACATGGCTACTGGAACAACAACACCTCCATTGTATTACGATCTCCCACAAGGAACTTACGACAACATGCGGATAGGTCTTCATTTTGACAAGGAAGACAGCAACAATTCACTTCGTTTAAATGGAGTGTATACGAATAAAGAAGCAGGAACAAAACATAACTTCATCTTACAAATTGAAGACAAGCTGGTAAGTGAAATTACGGCACAAAATTTGAATGGAGATAATTCAATTGTGATTATTGCTGAGGAAATGACTAATGCAAAAATCCAATTAGATGTAAAAGAATGGTTTGCTTTGGTACCATCTTCGATGTTAACCAATGCATTTTCTGGATCTAAAGCATCTATAGTAATTAGTAAAACACAAAATTCTGATATATACGCACTTATTGCAGGGAGAATAGGAATTGGGGATCGCGTTGTATTTGAGTAATTAAATAATGGGAATATTTCCCAAAATTGCTGTGGTGGCAATAGAAAAATTTAAAAACCGTTTAATCGCATAGTGGTTAATCAGGAATCGAAAATAATACAAGGTTGCCTCGATGGTAACAGAAGTGCTCAGGAGACTCTCTATCGTGATCACGCGGGACGCATGTTTGCTATTTGTAAATCTTATGCAAAAGACAACGATGCTGCTAAAGATCTTCTCCAGAAAGGATTTATTAAAGTTTTCAAAAACATTCATCAATTCCAACATGAAGGTGAAATTGGTGCATGGATTCGTAGAATTATGGTAAATACATGCCTTGATTATTGTAGGAAAGTAGAAAGAGAGCGAAGCGTGGCTCTAGATAATATTAAGGAAGCAGAGTTTGCAGCAAATAATATTACAGACAATGTGTATTTGGCTGATCTGGTTAATATTGTTCGTTCATTACCTGAAAAAGCAAGAATGGTGTTTAATCTCTATGTAGTTGAAGGATATTCCCACAAAGAAATAGCTGTTAAACTCAATATCTCAGAAGGAACATCTAAATCGCAATTCTCTAGAGCTAGAAAGTTGTTGCAGGAAAGAATTCCTCATTATTATGATATATAATCGATAGTGAAAAGTGAAGTTTGAAGAATTATATAAATCATTAATTGAAAAACACTCTGAAATTCCTCAGGATGTATGGTCAGGAGTTTCTGAGCAATTAGACATTGATGATGTATGGGGAAGTATTAATCAGGAGTTGGATAAAAGAGACCGATGGGTCATCTGGAGAAATTGGGCAAGTGGTATTGCTGCACTTTTATTAATTGGATTTGGGTCTTTTACTGCACTGCAATACTCGAGTAACAATTCAAAAAACACTGCAACCACAGAAAAATTAGAGCTTCCTAATGCTCAAAACATTGATGGTGTCGATAATAACCAAACCATAGATGCAAACAAAAGCATCGATCATTCAAGTACTAATAAAGTACATTCCGATGTAATTCCTACTTTAGAACATATCAGCGGAAATGAAATAAAAGCTAATTCGAAGCAAACAAATTCAACAGTTCAAGAATTAGAGGATGAAAGTACTTCCTTTAAAAAAGAGACCGTTCGAAAGGAAATTGTTAAGGGAGTATTTGTTAATCAGGATCCTAAAGACCAAAATAAGTTAACTCCGCATAATCTAACTGCATATAACTTAGACCAAGAAAACATAGCACAACAAAATGATTTAAAAGACCAAAGCGCAAATAGGACTATTATTGACAAATTGAGTCCTAGAACCCTTGGGTACAGCGATGTCACACCAGTTAATGCTCTAATTACTGGCGAGATAGAAGAATTGGAGGAAAAGAAAAGAGGAAAGGTACAACTTAAATATGTAGGTTTTAACACAGCGATACGCAACCACTGGCTTCTTAATCATGATACTCGTAAAGGTTTAAGCGCCAAAGAAATCAGTTCTACAGATTTAAGCTTTAATCAAAGTTTAGGGGCAAATCTTGGTATTAAAATAGGATCTTCAAGTATAGGAATCCAATCTAACTTTATTTCTAATAAAGGTGGTGGATACAAAGATTATATTCGCGGAAGAATAATAGAGCGCTCGATTAACATGAGTTATTTTAGCTCAACCGTTTTTATCAAACCTTTTTCAGAAAAGATCCGATATAACCGTACTCTTCTTCTTGGGTTCTACCTAGATTATCTAAAAACTGCTATAGTTAATTATCGTGGAGAAAGTACAGATGTTACCAGTTCTTACAAATCATTTGACTATGGTTTTGTAGTTGGTAAGGAATACCCTATCAAACTTGGAAAACATGCTCAAGTTTCTCCTTACGCAACTTTAAGTTATGGGTTAACTAATGTGTTTAAAGGAAACGAAGAAATCCCTTCTTCGTTTGATAATACACAAAACATGAATATTGACGTAGGAGTATCGCTAAGATACATTCTGTAATCTCACTATTAATATCATTTTTTTTTCAACCATTCCAACCATTGGGATAATCGCTTCGTCATAGGTATAGAAGGTGTTACAACATCGAATATAATATGAGAACAATGGTAAAGGTTGGTAGTTTATTGAGGGCTTTGGGGTTGTTGATCCTTTCCGTTACAATATTATTTTTGGTAACTACCTAAAATGGTTAAAGTAAAGCAGTGCCTGGAATATGGCACTAGTTTTGCACTGTGAAGTAGCAAGAAGCTATTTCAACTTCTTAATTTGTATTATAATCCTTTTTTTGATTATAATTTCCTGTGTTTAGTTAGCTAAAAAGCCCTTTTTCAAGGGCTTTTTAGTTTTTACGGTATTTTAGTTTTTGCTATTTGAAGTCGATCTGAACTGCCTCACCAGTTTGAAGACCGGATTCAAATGAAGGTATATTCACTTCTGTCCCGTTAATAGACATACTTACTGTATTTGGACCAACACTCCCCTCATTTACTGCAAAAAGAACTAAATCATTCTTCCCTGCATTTAGTTTATTAGTTGAAAAATAGAAGAACGTTGAATCATTAACCAAGCTATGATTATCAATAATCCACTCTTCGTTAATATAAACAGATACTATATCTCCATCCTCTGCTGCATCGTCCCATAGAATAATTTCAAACTGATTATCAGACTGTGAGATATCAACGGTCTGATTTGATCTATTGTATGAAGAAGAATCAACCACTGTACATGGCATATTAATTCTCAAATTCATTGTGTCACTAGGAGCTCCTGTTTCATCTTCGGTATGAAACTTAAGAATCATATAGTTGAATAACTCAGCTTCAGATACATTTGAAAATTCAACATCAAATGTGAAACTTAATCTACCGTTTTGAATTACAAACTCAGGTTTAAGCATTTCTGCTGGATAAGTTGGATTAATACTAAGTAGATTACTTTCATCACCATAGAACTTAGGGAAATTCTTTAATTTATAGACGCATTCCGGAGAACCTGAAATTGAAACCGAAATATCCATAGTAAGACTGGTTCCTCCGTCACATGTATTAGATAATAGATCATATCTTGGTTCTTGAATTTTTAATTTATCACAACCAATTTGTTCTGCTTCCAAAACCGTTTTCTTTCCAGTACAGGAGTTCAACAACACTATTGCCGTAAACAGGGCCATAGAGCCAATTGAAACGTATATTTTATTTATATTGAACATTTTCATGTGCGTCTAATTTCTACTCTTTATTTTCGATAAACTATATTTAAAGCTCCAGTAATTTCCATATCGGACTTCAATTCCAATACTTGTTCTCTTTTTCCATCCCAAACGGAAACCGCAGCAGTATTTGGTGGGTATTTACCTAAATTCAGTGCGTACATCATTAAGAAATTTTTACCATCAGGCTTAATATTAGCATGAATCTCTTTCTTATCGCGTTGTAACCCAATGTCTTCAGCAATCCATTGCCCATTAAGATTCAGTGAAATTGAATCCCCATCTACTTCTTTACCGTTATCCCAAACCTTAAACGTTAGGTTAGTGCTACTCACGTAAACCGTCTTCTCTTTAACTACTTTACGATCTTTCAAAGTTTTTGGAATTCCATCCTTATCGACTTTTAGTTCATCTTTCTCTTTCTTCTCTTTTGGTTCTTTCTCTTTCTTTTCCTTAGGCTCCTTTGGACATTTCCCTTCGGTTGCACCTTTTGCTTTATATTCCTCTAAATCCTTTCGTCTAATGTTTCTTTCCACACCATTATCACAGATTTTGATCATTTCCATTTCATAGGCAAGCTTATCTTCACATTTCCCATCAAAAGCACCTAGATCTTTATAATAATCTAATTGAGCCGCTGGTACTTTTAGGCTATTACCTTGATAACATACAATATAAGTCTTCTGCTTTTTCTTTTTGGACTTAGCATTAGAAGCTATTACATTCGATTTCTCCTTTTTGGTTCTTTCCTTACGTTCAAACTCAGTTAGCAAGATACTGTACTTAAAATTGAAGGTAAAGAAGTTTCCGTTAGACGAGAATTGTTCTGTCCCAACTACCGTATTGGTAAAATTATCCGTACGAGTATAATCACCTGTCATTACTGGGCCTCTTCCCATGTTATACTTAACTCCCATACTAAAGATATGATCGCTGTACGTTTTAAACTGAATTCCAAACTCTGGCACAAGCGAACTATTACTTTGAGCATAATTCAGGTTTGCTCTTAATGTCTGGTTAACTGAACTGGAAGTTAAAACAAAGTCAGTTTCTTTTGTAACGGTCCCTCCTCCAAACACATTATTTGAATAACCAAGCTGACCATAAAGGAATACATCATCATTTAGTGGCAACATCAATCGAAGTGCTCCATAATAATTCCAATTGTAACTTTTATTTGTAAAAACCACTTCGAATCTTTCAAAATCAGACTCAAACGCTTTGTCTCTAAATTTCATATTGGTGTATTGCTGACCTATCCCCAATTCAACCGCGATTAAATCTCTCCAACGGTAATGCCCATGTACACTTAAGCCCATTTGAGGTGACCATCCTTTTCTAGAAACGCTATTAGCTTGGAAAGTTGGTTGACCCAACCAACCCAATTCCGTATGCGCACCAGCATAAATCTGACTTTGTGCACATATTTTTTTATTAGGCATAGCAATGAGTAGAACCAAAGTCCCACAAAACAGGAATAGATTTTTCAGCATAACAATATTTTTATCAACTCTCTATTGATTACAAACATACGATTTATTCGTAGCATTCATAAATTTTTGCAACGCAGTACCATTAAGCAAAAGTTAGTCCAAACTTTTCAAAAAAGATATTTTTTATTTTCGATTCCAACCCCCTTTAAAAAAGTAACGTCATATAAGCAAAGGTTCAGAAACGGCACGGTGTTTGAAATGAACACAACAAGGTTAGGATTTTAAAACATATTTTAGACTATGGGAGCAGCGGAAAAATTAGAAGGTTTAGTTTATTACCCAAATCAGATTACTTCAATTTTGCATATTAATGTGAAGGATCGTAATTATCACGAAACTTTTAAGGTTTTGATTTTTACTCAGTCTGGAAAATTCATCAAAGAAATTCAAAATAATTTCTTTCACAACATTGCGATTAAAGTGGACGATTTAAACCCAGGATTTTATTCTTTAAAAGTTGCAGGTGACCCTTCGATTCATAAGCACTTCGTAGTATTGTAGAAAATTATTAAGACTATCCTTCTTAAGAGTATAGGTTGCACTCAGGAAGGTTTATGTACTGATTGATTCAGTAAGTTTTAAACGTAAAATTAGAAAGCGACCAAACAAAAAAGGACCATTCATAACAAATGGTCCTTTTTTCATTAAGTGATTTATCTACTAAAGATCAAACTTGATCCCTTGAGCTAGAGGCAATTCATCTGAGTAGTTAACTGTATTAGTTTGTCTTCTCATGTAAACTTTCCAAGCATCAGATCCAGACTCACGTCCACCACCAGTTTCTTTTTCTCCACCAAAAGCTCCTCCGATTTCTGCTCCTGAAGTACCAATATTTACGTTAGCAATACCACAATCAGAACCTGCACATGAAAGGAATTTCTCCGCCTCTTTAACAGAACTTGTCATGATAGCTGAAGATAAGCCTTGAGCAACTCCATTTTGCATCTCAATCGCTTCTTCAACATTACCAGAATACTTAATCAAGTATAAAATAGGTGCGAAAGTCTCTTCTTGAACGATTTCATAAGAGTTCTCTGCTTCAATGATAGCTGGTTTAACGTAGCATCCGCTTTCGTATCCTTCTCCAGAAAGAACACCACCATCTACTAATACAGTTCCTCCTTCAGCTTTTGCTTTAGAAATAGCATTAGAATACATTTCAACGGCTCCTTTATCGATTAATGGACCAATATGATTATTTTCATCTAAAGGATTACCAATTTTCAATTGACCATATGCTCCAACGATTGCGTCTTTTACCTTATCGTAAACAGAATCGTGAATAAGCAATCTACGAGTAGAAGTACATCTTTGTCCACAAGTACCTACTGCTCCAAATACAGCTCCTGGTACTACCATTTTCAAATCAGCAGTTGGAGTAATAATAATTGCATTGTTCCCTCCTAATTCAAGAAGTGACTTACCAAATCTTTCTGCAACTGTAGCTCCTACAATTCTTCCCATTCTTGAAGAACCTGTAGCTGATACTAAAGGAATGCGAGTATCTTTAGTTAAATACTCTCCTACTTTGTAGTCTCCATTAATAACACTAGAAACACCTTCTGGAAGGTTATGCTCCTTTAATACATCTGCTATAATGTTTTGACAAGCTACTACACACAAAGGAGTTTTTTCAGATCCTTTCCAGATACAAACATCTCCACAAACCCATGCTAAGGCAGTATTCCAACACCATACGGCTACTGGAAAGTTAAATGCAGAAATAATTCCTACAACTCCAAGTGGGTGATATTGTTCTCTCATTACGTGACCAGGACGCTCTGAAGGAATTGTAAGACCATTCAACTGTCTTGACAATCCAACTGCAAAGTCACAGATATCAATCATTTCCTGAACTTCTCCATAACCTTCTTGAAGAGATTTACCCATCTCGTAAGAAACAAGTTTACCAAGAGGTTCCTTCAAATCACGAAGTTTATTTCCAAACTGACGTACTATTTCACCACGCTTAGGTGCTGGAATTGCACGAAACTCTTTAAAAGCCGCCGTAGCCTTGTCCATTACACGATCATAATCTTCTCTGGTAGTAGTTGTCACTTTACCAATCAAAGATCCATCTACTGGTGAATACGACTCGATCACTTCTCCTCCACCGAAATTTTCTAATCCCGTTGAAGTTCCATTGTTGATCTCTTTCAACCCAAGAGCTTTTAAAGCTTCCTGAATTCCATAAGTATCTGTCATTACTTGACTCATAATTAAGTTAGGTTTAATATTCTTTTGGCCCGCAAATTTAACTAAACCATTTCGAGTTATCAAAGTTCTTTGGTCTTAACCCTAAGAAAGTAAACATCATATACGATTGCAGCCATTAAAAGCATATATTCAAAGGCTACTAACCAAAGATTCTCCTTATAATCAGAATTTGTATAGGCCCAATAGCTTACGATCGCAACTAATGACCAAACCACCGCGTGTTTCTGTTTTGTAAAAACAGAAAAGAAGACTAACATCGAGGTATACCATGGATGAACAATGCTTGCACATAATAAATACACTAGCATAGCATAAGATGCATTTTGAATGAATCTCGTTAGTGATCCATCATTTTTATAGAAAGTTCTAATCAAAATAAAGCTAATTACCACCAATGGCAATATTTTTCCTGCGGTGCCAATTATATTATACCCGTAAATCTGATACCCTACCCAACGAATCACATAGTATATGCTTGCGTTAAATTCGAATTTCTGAAAATACAGTTCTACGCTATCGGCAAAATGGTCAATCAGTTGTTTATCCAAAAAAGGAGCAAATAAAAGCAGTATTACTGTCCCTGTTATAAACCAATACTTAAAAGCAGGTTTCCATTTCAAATAAGGCAATAGCAATGGTAAAAACATTAGCGGAATTAACTTGGTACATACCGCACAAGCCATTGCCAGTGCAGATAACCCGAGCCTATGTTTAACCATTAGATAAATAGCTAAACATAAGAACATGATCATTAGTCCTTCGAAATGCAAATTACCAACCATTTCGACGATTACAAGAGGGTTAAGTGCATACCAAAACACATTACGTTTATCTAATTTAAAATGTTCAAGCAACTTTGTTCCTACCTTAATTGTTATAAGATCTGCGAAAAGTAAAAAGATTCTCATTACACCTACTGAAAGGAGTATTTTCCCACCTCCTATTAAGGTACTAACATAAAAAATGGCCTGACAAATCGGGGGGTAAATAGAGTAATAAGTGGGTGAATTAGAATTTTCATATAGATAAGGTGTTAATTGCTCTGGGAATAATTCATGTTCTGCATAATACTGAGGAGTATGCCAAAACGGATTTTCACCCAAACCAATAAGTTCGCCATCCCATATAAACCTAAAGTAATCATCTGAAAGAACTGGAAGGCTGAAAACAAATACAACTCGAAACAAAATAGACATCCTCCATAATTGATTGTATTCAAACTTGGATACTATTCTAGCATAAGCCAAAAACAGTATGGCCCAAATAAAAATCAATACGTAAAATTGACTTCTATCAATTCCATAACTCAGCGCTAAATACCCTAACACTGAAATCAGACACCCTCCAATCAATTCGGCTTTCTTCATAATGGAAAAATAATAACTATATTTGAATCATGCTGGAGTTACCTTTAAATATTGATAAATCCTGGACATTGTTTCTGGACCGAGATGGAGTTATTAACCACAGGCTGATTGGAGATTATGTAAAAACCGTAGAGGAGTTTGAACTTCTACCTGGTGTAAAAGATGCTTTGTCCGTGTTCAAAAAGGTGTTTGGAAGAATGGTTATCGTAACAAATCAGCAAGGAATTGCTAAGGGGTTAATGTCTGAACAAGACTTATCTGTAGTTCATGAATACTTCCTTGACTTGTTAGAAAAACCCGAATACAAACCCAGCTCCATTTATTATTGTCCGCACATGGCCGATGAAAATTGTGTATGTCGTAAGCCTAATATAGGAATGGCCACACAAGCAAAAAATGATTATCCTGAGATTGATTTTAACAAATCCATCATGATCGGAGATTCTCCTAGCGATATTGAATTTGGAAAAAACGCTGGTATGTATACTGTATTTATAGACTCGTCAACCCAACTTAGCGATGTGGCTGAATGGCTAATGGACAATAAATTAGTAGAGTAGCTCTACATCTCCTGCTCCTTCACGAATTAATTCGAAAGGCTCTGAAATACAATCGACCACGGTTGATTCTTGAATACCACCTGGACCTCCATCAATCACTAAATCAACTTGCTTTCCAAACTGTTCATAAATATAATATGGATCAGTACTATACTCCACTAAATCGTCTTGCATAGGTAATGATGTGGTAATTATTGGGTTTCCAAGTTCGATCACAATATCACGTACTATTTGATTATCAGGAATTCTAATACCAATAGTCTTTTTCTTCGCTTTTAGGATTTTTGGAACCAAACTAGACGCTTTCAAAATAAAAGTATATGGACCTGGAAGTGCTCTTTTGAGCATTTTAAAAACTGGAGTATCAAGAATTGAATATTCGGAGATGTGTTTTAAGTCGTTAAAAATGAATGAAAAAGTAGTTTTTTGAGCTTTAACTCCTTTAATTCTGCAAAGTTTCTCTACAGCTTTAAGGTTATGGATATCACACCCCATCCCATATACAGTGTCCGTTGGGTAGATAATTACACCACCTTTCCTTAACACCTCTACTGCTTTCATGATCTGACGACCATCTGGATTATCTGGATTAATTTCTAGATACATATCAACTTCTTGATTCGCAATTCGTTTGAATTATTAAAACCCTTACAAAGATATAACAAAAAAAGAGCCAGCAAAGCTGGCTCTTTAATATCAACACAAGGAAATTGGTTTCCTATAATTTAATCTTAGTGATTAACTGTAAATCTTCTAGCTACTTTTCCATCTTTAGATGAAAGTTCGATAGTATAAACACCATTAGATAAATCTGCAACGTTTAAAGTTTCGTTCGCAGCTCCATATACTGTGTTAGTTGAAGTCATGATGGTTCTACCAACTAAATCTTTGATTTCAATAGTTATTGCAGAACCGTTCTCGTTAGAATAACTTACATTAATAACATTTTGTGCCGGGTTAGGGAACAACTTCAAGTCTTGAACAATTAGTTGCTCAGCCATACCAAC
>JAHDFW010000066.1:4977-18878 GCA_020627945.1 Cytophagales bacterium | reverse complement strand
AGTAGTTTGGTGCCATGAAACTTTTAAAAGCATCAACAATCTATATATTGATTGGTTTATTAGTAGGTTGTCAAAATTCAGATAAAACAGAGTCTGTAGCCGATACAGTCAAGGAAGAGGTAAGTCCTGTAGAATTAGATCCAAATAACTACAATGTGGCTCTACTTATTATGAACGGAACTTTCAATACGGAACTAACGGCTCCGTACGATATTTTTCATCATACGATTTTTAGGGAAAACATTAAAGCTATGAATGTGTTTACCGTAGCTAATTCGCTTCAGGAAATAACAACGTTCGAAGGCATGAAAGTTAAACCTGATTTTGACTATACGGATACCAAGAGCCTCCCCAATATAGATATTTTAGTAATCCCAGCTGCGGAACATAATCTTGACTCTGATTTACAGGATACCGTGCTTATGAATTTTGTACGCACTACTTCTTCCGATGCAGTGTATGTAATGTCTCATTGCGACGGAGCATTTGTTTTAGCAGGAAGTGGTGTATTGGATGGAAAAGAATCTACCACATTTCCAGGTGATATAGATGAATATCGTGAGATGTTTCCTAAAGTGATCGTTCATGATTCGGTGACTTTCGTGCACGACGGTAAGTTTATTACGTCAGCTGGAGGAGCTAAATCCTTCGAACCTTCTTTATATTTATGTGAAATGCTTTATGGAAAGAAGGTGGCAGATCAATTGGCTGCAGGAATGGTTATAGATTGGGATTTGCAGGAACAGAAATATGTTAAAGTGGAGTAGCGGATTTTTAATTCTTTCTTTTTTAGTGCTAGTCTCTTGTAAATCGAACTCGAGCAATCCCCCAGTTTTGTTAGGAGAATGGCATCTTGAATCTATTACCAAGTATGATTCGCTTTCGGGAAAATGGGTTCCTTCGACATGGATGAAAGATGGAGAAGGTATCCTTTATTATGGTTCTGACGGACATATGAACGTACATTTTACACCTCGTTGTTTTAAAGAAGATTCATGTGCTGAAAAGCCGTATTGGTATGTGGCAAAATATAGTTGGGATTCAAAAAACAACATTTGTAAACATACTCGAATTTTACATTCTAACCCTGAAGAAATAGGAGAGGTTGTGAATCGTAAATTAGAAATCAAGAACGATGTTCTTACCATGTGGGCTGAAGAATATCAACTAAGGTTACTTTGGACTAGAAGTCAATGAATTTTACCTTTGCAAAATGAGGGACGACATAGTTTTTAGAGCTATTAAAAACATATTAGGCACCAGTAATTTCAAAGAGATTGAGCAGATTCAACGTCTTTGGAGCGGTTATGGAGCTATTGCTAGGTATCTTATTGAAAACCAAACTTATATAATTAAGCACATTTGTCCAGAACAGGGTGCTGATCATCCTCGAGGTTGGAATACCAATTTGTCTCACCAACGAAAATTGAAATCTTATGAAGTTGAAACTTACTGGTACCAAAATTATCTTGATGACAGCAATGGATTTAGGTGTCCAACTTTTTTAGGCAGTTACTCCGAATCCAATAACCGAGTAGTGATACTAGAGGATTTGGATCAAGTTGGCTATTACTTACGTAAAAGTGAATTAAACCTAAATGAAATCAAAGCTTGCATTAAATGGTTAGCTAATTTCCATGCTAAGTATATAAATAACTCTGGTAAAGGACTTTGGCCTGTTGGTACGTATTGGCATTTGGAAACAAGACCTGATGAATGGAATGCTATGGAAAGCGGTATTCTAAAGGATAAAGCGGGTGAAATAGATCAATTACTCAACAGTTGCAAGTTTAAAACATTAGTACATGGGGATGCGAAGGTTGCAAATTTTTGTTTCCACGAGGATAATAGGAATGTGGCAGCCCTAGACTTTCAATATATTGGTAAAGGCTGTGGTATAAAAGACGTAATGTACTTTATGAGCAGTTGTTTGTACGAAGACGAGTGTGAAAACTTAGAATCTGAGTTGTTAGATTATTATTTTGAGCAGTTAACAATGGCGTTGCCTAACGACGTTAATGCCCAGGAACTGGAAAATGAATGGAGAACTTTATATCCCGTAGCTTGGACCGACTTTTATCGTTTTCTCCTAGGGTGGATGCCTACACACTATAAAATCAATAGGTATGTAAAAACAAAAGCAGAACAAACCATTGCTCTGCTTTCTAACTAACTCTAATTGTTTATCTAATACAATGCAAAAAGCGATTATTCCGCTTTTACATCTAACGTGAATTTAGCCACGCTTGGCATATCAAGTTGTTTTTCAAACTTAAAGTCTATATACTTAGCTTCATCTGCTTCGAAGCTAATTTCCTGAACACTACGTCCAATTTCCATTCCTCTATCGTTAAGCGCTTTGCTAATTACTTTGGCTGTAGTAGGCTTGTTTGCAATCATATATACAGTGTATCCTTTTTTAAGAGCTGCAACACCAAACCTTTTAGCTACAGTTTTTTCCATACCTAATGCGGACATTGCTTCAGACATTTCAACCTCAACTTCTAATTGTTGATCAATACCTTCTCCAATTCCTTTCCCGATTCCAGTAACAGTCTTACCAATTTTCTCACCTGCTTTTTCAGAAAGTGTACGATCGTCGTTTGATGTACATGCAACTAAAGAAGTCGCCATTGCAAAACCTATCATGATTACTTTAAAATATTTTCCCATCTATCTAGTTGTCTAATGCTAACGTTAAGTATAGTAATGCAAATATGATATTTCTAATTATAAATGGAGTGACTAATACACTGAATTTCTGTAAATTGAGCTTTTAATTCGATTAAAAATGTTCTGTGAGCTCTGTAAACGTGATTTACCACTAACTTTTCACCATTTGGTACCTAAGAAGGTTATGGACAAAACATACGTTAGAAATAAGCTAGAAGTAGATGAAGATTTCGATTTTAACGCCTATGGGATTGACGTGTGTAGGGATTGTCATTCTATGATTCATCGTAAGATTGATCACATTAATTTAGCATTATATTATAACACCGCTGAAAAACTATTAGGTCATCCAGACATTGAGAAATTCGTTGATTGGGTTTCTAAACAGAACAAAAAAGTTAAGCGAAAATAGGAGGCAGGGTTTAGATTTTGAATTGCTCTATAACATGCTTCAATTCCGATGCATTTTTACTTAAGATTGAGGATCTTTCTTCCTGTAGTTGGGCCTCTCGAGTTCTTTCTTCCGCCGATTGATTTAGTGATGTTATCGTATTATTGATTTGTTTGGTTCCCTGTACTTGTTCAGAACATGCTTGAGAAATCTCTTTTACTAGGTCAGTCGTAACTTCAATTTTATTTACCGCTAATTCAAAATCCTGAACAGTAGTATCACTTTTTGAGATACTTGCTTGAGAAAGTTCGTTTATTTCATCAGCAGCTTCTTTGCTTCTTTCTGCTAATCGTCTAATTTCACCCGCAACAACTGCAAATCCTTTTCCCGATTCTCCAGCACGCGCTGCTTCTACGGCAGCATTTAAAGCGAGCATGTTGGTCTGTCTAGCTATTTCATCAATTACGCTGATCTTTTCAAGAATGTCGTGCATAGCTCCGGTTAGAGCGGTAATTGACTGGCTATTTTTAGTTAGGTAATCTGTTGCTTCTATAGCTAAATTTTTTGTTTTGTCGGCGTTAGATGCGTTTTGTTGTGTATTGGCCAACATTTCTTCCATGGAAGCGGAAAGTTCCTCAATAGCGGCGGACTGGGAAGTAGAATTTTCAGAAATCCGAATAGATGATTTACTAAGATCTTTACCAGTATTGGCAATCGCTGAAGAAACAGATTTCACATTAGAAATAACGTCTTTTAAAGTACTCAGAATATATTCCTGTGATCTAAAAAGAGCACCAACTTCATTTTTTAATTGAGTTCTATTATCATCAACATTCATGGTTAAATCTCCTTGAGCAATTTGGTTGTTATTCCCAACCGCTTCTAGGATAGGGTCTTTGGCTGCTTTTTTCCAAATTCTAAAGAAAATTACGATTAAAGGAATAAAAACACCTATTCCCCATAGTGCATGTGCCGCGCTAAACTTTCCAACAATGTAGCATACAGTTCCTAAAAAGATATGTAACGTTGAATTGAACAGCGCTACAGGTTGGATATGCGAATTTTTATACTCCTTAAATATATAAAATACTACAGGCGGGGTAAGTAATGCCGCCGCCAATACGAAAGTAAGAATGTCGTGCTTTTCAGTCCAATTAATTATCCAGTCCATATTTACCTAATCTCAGGTGAACAAGATAGTGAATATTTTCTTAATATGTAAAAAACACATTAAGTGAGATCTGATTACATATTCCTTCTGTACTGTCCTCCAACTTCAAACAAGGCATTTGTAATTTGTCCAAGAGAACAATGTTTACCTGCTTCCATCAATGCTTCAAATATGTTTCCATTAGAAATGGATATTTTTTGGATGTCGCGCAGTTGTTCGTTGGAAATCTCTTCTTTCCCTTTGTGCAAGTTCGCAAGCATTTCAATTTGATATTCTTTTTCTTCCGTTGTTGCACGAATAACTTCATCTGGAACAATAGTAGGAGAGCCCTTAGAACTTAAGAAGGTATTAACACCAATAATTGGGTATTCACCTGTATGTTTCAAGGTTTCATAATATAAACTTTCCTCCTGAATCTTACTTCGTTGGTACATAGTTTCCATTGCACCCAATACTCCACCACGCTCCGTAATGTTTTCAAACTCCATTAAGACAGCTTCTTCAACCAAATCTGTTAATTCTTCAATGATAAACGAACCTTGAAGTGGGTTTTCATTTTTAGCAAGACCTAACTCACGGTTTATAATCAATTGGATGGCCATTGCGCGACGAACAGATTCTTCCGTTGGAGTTGTAATAGCTTCGTCATACGCATTGGTATGTAGCGAATTACAGTTGTCATAAATAGCGTATAATGCTTGAAGAGTTGTACGAATATCGTTAAAATCGATCTCTTGTGCATGTAATGAACGACCAGAAGTTTGAATGTGGTATTTAAGCATTTGAGCTCTAGAGTTTGCTCCATACTTTTCACGCATGGCTTTAGACCATATTCTTCTAGCCACACGTCCAATTACAGCGTACTCAGGGTCAATACCATTAGAAAAGAAGAACGATAAGTTAGGTCCAAACTTATTAATATCCATTCCACGACTTAGGTAGTATTCTACGTATGTGAACCCATTGGATAGAGTAAGTGCTAATTGCGTTATAGGATTTGCTCCAGCTTCTGCAATATGATAACCCGAGATAGAAACCGAATAGAAGTTTCTAATATTTTTTTCAATAAAATATTCCTGAACATCTCCCATAAGGCGAAGCGCAAACTCTGTAGAAAAGATACATGTATTTTGCGCTTGGTCTTCTTTCAGAATATCAGCTTGTACAGTCCCTCTTACTTTTGAGATCGTCTCACTTTTAATCATTTCGTAAGTACTTGCATCAAGCACTTCGTCCCCTGTCATTCCTAGCAGCATAAGACCAAGTCCGTCGTTACCTTCTGGAATATCTCCCTGATAGGTTGGTCTATCTAGTCCTCTATCATCGTATTTTGCTTTCTTAACTGCTTCTACTTTAGCTTCCAAGCCATTTTCCTTGATGTATTTTTCACATTCCTGATCAATAGCCGCATTCATAAAGAAACTAAGCAGCATTGGAGCAGGTCCGTTGATGGTCATCGAAACTGATGTTTTTGGATTAGTTAGTTCAAATCCTGAATAAAGTTTTTTGGCGTCATCCAAACAGCAAATTGATACTCCTGCGTTACCAATTTTACCATAAATATCTGGTCTAATAGCTGGATCATTTCCATAAAGAGTTACGGAATCAAAAGCCGTTGAAAGGCGTTTCGCAGGCATTCCTAAACTTACGTAATGGAATCTTCTGTTAGTTCTTTCAGGACCTCCTTCACCGGCAAACATACGAGTAGGATCTTCTCCTTCACGTTTGAAAGGAAACAATCCAGAAGTATAAGGGAATTCTCCAGGTACGTTTTCTTGTAGATTCCATCTTAAGATATCCGCCCAACTACTGTATTTTGGAAGTGCAACTTTAGGTATTTGTTGATGTGATAGAGACTCCGTATGAGTTGCTATAGAGAGTTCTTTGTTTCTTACCTGAAACTTGAAAACTGGCTCTTTATACATTGCTTTTTTTGCTTCCCAATTAACTAAAATATCCCAGTTATGAGGATCAAGATCTTTCTTAGTTTCAGCGAATTTGTCGGCAAGCATTTTAAGTTCATCGGAAGGGTTGGATTCCAGTTCTTCTTCTTTAATTCTATCCTTACCACCAAATAGTTTAATGGCTTCATTGAGTCCGTACAATTTTTCAGCAACTTGTGCCTGCTTTTCAACACGCTCATCATAACCGCGGTTATTATCCGCAATTTCAGATAAATAACGTACGCGTTTAGGAGGAATAATGAATGTTTTCTCACTCATTTCTGCGGTCACCTCAAAGCTAGAGTTAAGTTGTGCTCCAGTCTTTTCAACCATCTTGTCCATGATTGCTTTATACAGTGAGTTTGTTCCCGGGTCGTTGAATTGAGATGCAATCGTTCCATATACAGGGAGATCATCATCGTGAGCATCCCATAAATTGTGATTACGTTTGTACTGTTTCTTAACGTCTCTAACTGCATCAAGTGCTCCTCGTTTGTCAAATTTGTTAATTGCAACAATGTCAGCGAAATCCAACATGTCAATTTTCTCTAATTGAGTAGCAGCTCCAAATTCTGGAGTCATAATGTATAATGATACATCCGAATGGTCTAGGATTTCTGTATCTGATTGACCAATTCCTGAAGTTTCCAGAATTATTAAGTCATAATTTGCAGCCTTAAGAATATCTACAGCTTCTTGAACATGCTTGGATAAAGCCAAATTGGATTGACGTGTTGCCAAAGAACGCATATAAACTCTTGAGTTACGAATTGCGTTCATTCTAATTCTATCCCCAAGCAATGCACCTCCTGTTTTCTTTTTAGAAGGATCAACGGATATAATTCCTAATGTCTTTTCTGGGAAATCAATTAGAAATCTTCTTACCAATTCGTCTACCATTGAAGATTTACCTGCACCACCAGTTCCAGTAATTCCAAGTACGGGAGTGTCTACTTCAGCAGAAAGCTTATGTACTTGGTCCAGCATTGCTTTGCTTTCCTCTGGGTAATTTTCAGCGGCCGAAATAAGTTTTGCTATTGCTGGCACATATTTTTCCTGAAGGTGATTTATTTCACCATTCAAATTCTGACCAGTAGGGTAGTCACATTGTTGCAACATATCATTGATCATACCCTGAAGTCCCATTGCACGTCCATCATCTGGATGATAAATTCTTGAAATTCCGTAAGCATGAAGTTCTTCGATTTCAGTAGGAAGAATAGTTCCACCACCACCACCAAAGATTTTGATATGACCTGCTCCTTTTTCCTTCAACAAATCGTACATATACTTAAGATACTCAATATGTCCTCCTTGATATGAGGTCATTGCAATGGCTTGAGCATCTTCTTGAATAGCACAGTTTACTACTTCTTCCACACTACGATCGTGACCTAAGTGAATTACTTCTGCACCAGTAGATTGTATTATTCTACGCATTATATTTATTGCAGCATCGTGCCCATCAAATAGGGAAGCGGCTGTAACAATACGTATTTTATTTTTTGGTTGATAAGGAGCTTGTTGTTCCATTTTTCTTCTGTTTCGAATTTCCGCAAATATAGCAAATTGTGACTAAATTAAGGTAGGTTTGGACACTACATTTGTCCCGATTTTTTTGAAGATAAAAACAAAAAAAGGGTATACTTAATAAGCATACCCTTTCTAATTCGTTTAAGTGATTAGATTATAGAGCGTTCCCTACATCTTTTACCATTCTAAAGTTTAATTCACCAAGTCTTACACAAGCAATTTCTTGATTATTTCCTTGAAGGAAAACTCTAACTTGAACGTTAGTTTGACCGTTTACATCAAATGCAAAAGAACCATCCGTTAAATCACTAATCAAAGCAACATCGTTTGGAGAATCTGGGAAAGTTACTTCCACAATAGCATCAGTGTTAGGGCATAAACTGTTATTCGTTGCGAAGATTTCATACGTAATAATGTTGTTTGGACCTCCTTTCGCTTTAAAAGTAGTTGACACTTCTGATCCACATTCACCTACGCACCCTTCGAATACTGTTGGTTGACCATAAGCGGTCGTGATAGACATTGCAGCTGCTGCAATAATCCCGAAAATAAATTTTTTCATGATTTATATAAATATAGTTTAGTATTCATAAATTACAGAAATTAAATCCAAACAAGCAAGTTTGAAATGTAAAATAATTCCTAGCGTAGATTCTTGAGGAATTAAAAAAAATAGGTTCAATTGCTATTTCTTATTTAGTAGGGAATGGGTTGAAATCTAGGTCTTCCGCGTTCATTCCAGTATATAAGTTAGTAATATCAATATTGGCCATACCTATATAGTGATCTTGAGCAATCTTCGCACCTGTGCTGGTAGTGGTCCACCCGGTCCATTGAGCTTTAATTCCGCCTATAGGTATTATTGAAACCCACATATGATAAGCGGTAGGTAATCCATTTTCGTCTAGAATCCACAAATAAGAATCTCCAGGAGTTGTTCCTCCAGATTCATATGTAACTAGTAAAGCATTTTTGAATTTATCTGTATTTACAATCTTTCTGGTAGTTCCAGGGTCTTTAATTTTGGCAGGGGCATTTAACCAGAATGAATCATTACAAAAATACGACCATGCTTTATTTATATGCTCTGCATTTGACGGGCTATTTGCATTTTGCTCTTTGCCATTTACGGATACCTGACCTTCTTGTGTTTTTGTATTTAATAATACTTCGATGTTATCATATTTTATCTCAACTCTATTTTGTTCTTTGTCCCAAACATAGGAATGAACTCCTTTAAACGTCCATGTAACATAACGAGTAGAATCCCATGCTTGATAGTCTATGGCGTCTAACATTTTATCTGCAAGAGCTTCCGCTTCTGGTCCACTTTTGCCTACCGGAACGGGTTGGTCAAGGTATAGATAGGCGCCTCCAACAAGGAGTATAATAAATCCGAAAAATACGAATATCACCCAAGCTATTACTTTAAGTAGTTTTTTCATTTCCTGTTAAATTTGAGCGCAAATGTAAAACTTTATATAGGCTTCTTATTTCATAATGTTTAATAGTTGTTATGATCCCTCAATATTGTCAGGGTTTTTGCTAGATTTGCGACACAAAATTTAAAGGATATGTCTGAAATAATAGTTGCTCCATCATTGCTCGCGTCAGATTTCGCGAATCTTGAGTCTGAGGTGAATATGCTTAATAATAGCCAAGCAGACTGGTTACATCTTGATGTAATGGACGGTAGATTTGTTCCTAATATCTCATTTGGAATTCCTGTCATCGAAGCCATAAAGAAACATGCCAAGAAGCACATGGATTGTCATTTGATGATTGTTGAGCCAGATAAATACTTAGAAGCTTTTAAAAATGCAGGGGCAGATAGTATTTCAGTACATATTGAGGCCTGTGATCATTTGCATAGAACCATAGCTTATATTAAAGAACTAGGGTGCATGGCAGGAGTTGCAGTTAACCCTCATACACCTGTAACTACAATGAAAGATGTTTTACATGATCTTGATTATGTGTGTTTGATGTCTGTTAATCCAGGATTTGGAGGTCAAAAATTCATAGAACATACGTATAGTAAGGTTAGAGAGTTGAGAGCGATGGCCAACGAAGTTAATCCCGATTTAATTATTCAAATAGACGGGGGAGTTAATGCTAATAATGCCCCAATGTTGGTTGAAGCTGGAGCAAATAATCTTGTTGCAGGTAGTTTTGTTTTTAAATCTGACAACCCGGCTGAAACAATTAAAAACTTAAAGAACTGTTCTAACTAAAAAAGTGTTGATATAATAATACTATATACTAGCGATAACCGTTCTATTGTAGATTCTAAAAAAGCCACCTTGAGATATAAGTTTTTTTTCATAGCCATTATACTTTTTGCCCTAGGATTAGTAAGTAATGCGCAAGATGTTCCGTTGAAAGGTCAATTGGTAAGTACATCGGGGAAAGTGATGCCTTATACGGTGGTGGAAGTAGAAGGATTTAAACCTGTACAAACAGATGCAAATGGTTTCTTTGAGTTTTCTGGTTTATCCTTTAATAAAGATTATAAATTGAATGTAAGTCAGTTTGGGATCACTTCAAAAAGTATTATTATACGCTTAGAAGAGGGGAGAAATAATTTTAAGAAAATTGAAGTGGAGCCTAAATCAACCATTATCATGGAAGTTACGGCTAATGCTGGAAACAATGAAGAAGATCCTCGAACAAGACCTGGTATTACTAAACTAAAACCTCGGACGCCTAAAATGGTGACATCTGTTTTTGGTGATTTTAATAAAGCAATAAGTACACTACCTGGAGTAAGTTCAAACAATGAATTATCCTCTACCTATTCGGTACGTGGTGGAAACTTTGATGAGAATTTGGTGTACGTAAATGGAATGGAAATTTATCGTCCATTCTTATTAAGGTCGGGTCAACAGGAAGGATTAAGTTTTGTGAACCCTGATTTAGTGGCAGATATTACATTCTCGGCGGGAGGTTGGCAGCCACAATATGGCGATAAACTCTCGTCTGTTTTAGCCATAGAATATAAAAAACCAACAGAATTTGGAGGTTCATTTACAGCAGGTCGATTAGGTGGAGCTCTACATTTAGAAAATGCATCTAAAAATAAACGTCTCACTTATATTGTAGGATTAAGATATAAGGATGCTAGTGCTGCTTTGAGTAGACTACAGGAACAATCTACAGAACTAAGACCTCGATTTGGAGATGTACAATCCTATATCACGTATGACCTTACTAATAAGAAAAAACATGAGAATGAAGTTGGTCGAGCGAGTATAGAAGGACTCTTTTCTTACGCTAAAAATGATTATTATATTGAGCCAGCTAGTAAAACAACAACGTTTGGAGCCATTACATCACAGGTGAAAAGATTGTTTGTGGCTTATGATGGATACCAGTCTATGACCTATGATACGTATCAGGCAGGATTGGCCTATAAGCAAAGATTCAATGAGAAATTAAGAACAGATCTAACACTCTCCAACATGAATACTACGGAAAGAGAGTTTTTCGATCTAGAAGCAGGTTACTTGATGTGTGACATTAAAATTGACTTTAGCGACGATGAGAATTTAGACCGTTGTGTTTTGGAACAAGATATAGGATCGGAGTACAAGTATGCTAGAAACACGTTGAAGGCGAATATTCTAAACTTAAGAAATCAGTGGACCTATTTGCATTCTGATAAAAGTACTTTCAAATGGGGGGTAAGAGTAGGTAGAGAAGTGATTGACGATACCATTTCTGAATACGAGTTTATTGATTCAGCAGACTTTGCTGGGATCACAAGAGTTTTAAGAACTGGAGTAGATCTTAATTCCATCCGTTATAATGCTTATGGACAGCATACTATTGAACTAGATACAGGCACCGTTTTTACTTATGGGTTTAGATCAAGTTATTGGTCTGTAAATAAGCAATTTACTATTAGCCCTAGAGCTCAATTCTCTTGGAAACCAAAGAATTGGGATAGAGATTATGTTTTTAGAGCGGCTGCGGGTGTTTATCATCAACCTCCATTTTACCGTGAGATTCGTGATAACTTTGGTAACATAAACCCAGATGTAATTGCGCAACGTTCGACTCACTTTATTGTCGGATCTGACTACAAATTCAAGATGTGGGACAGAGATTTCAAACTAGTAAGTGAGTTGTATTATAAAGACGTTAAAAATGTGATTCCTTACGAGTACGAGGATGTTAAACTACGCTATAAAGCCCATAATGATGCAGTTGCTTATGTAAGAGGGATGGATTTCAGGTTAAGCGGAGAGTTTATTCGTGATACCGAATCTTGGTTTAGTTTAGGTCTTTTGCAAACCAGAGAAAACTTGGACAGTGCGTTTTATGTTCAAAATGACGGTACAGTTGCTAACGCTGGATGGGTTCCTAGACCTACAGATCAATTGGTTACGTTTGGAGTATTCTTTCAAGATCAATTACCTGGAAATCCATCAGTTAAAATGTATTTGAATATGTTGTTTGGAAGTGGACTTCCATTCTCAAGACCCAATGCAGTTCGTTACAAATATGTAGATTCAGACGGGCTACCAAGACAAAGCTATGGTCGTATGCAGGCCTATCGTAGAATCGATATTGGATTCTCTAAACTTCTGATCTTTCAGGATGATGAGTTTGGAAGTAAGAAACGTAAGTTCGAATCACTTTGGTTAGGAGTAGAGGTGTTAAACATTATTGCGGCTAACAATACTATTTCGGTTTCTTGGATCAAGGATATTAACAATCAGGTATATGGAATTCCTAATTTCCTTACTGGACGATTGCTAAACGTAAAAATGATTGGTAAATTTTAGCTCAACTATTCACCATATGTTGTGCCACGGCTGGAAATCTAAGATAGACCAGTTCCTTAAGTTCCTCGGGTATTTGCAATTCAGAAATTGACTGTTTCATACATTTGAGCCATTCCTCTTTAGCTTCGTTGGTGATGGCATGAGGCATATGTCTCATTCTCATCCTTGGGTGTCCAAATTCATTGCTGTATAATCCTGGACCACCAAAGAATTGCGTAAGGAACATAAATTGCTTTCTCTTTATTTCTTCAATATCACCTTTGAATAATGGGCTAATAATTGAATTCTGCTGAACTAGGTCGTAGAAACGATTTACCATAGTTCGTAAATTGTCTTCTCCTAAATGATCGTAAATCGTTTCCATGTTAATTTCTGCTAATAATTACAGAACCATTTTGCTCTAATTCTTTAAGTTGTTTGAAAACCTACTTATCTAATTTGTCCTCGATGTAATCTAAAACTTTTCGCATTAAATGAACACGATCACGTCCTCGAACATTATGAGGGTGACCAGGGTAGGTGAAGAAATCAATTTGAACTTCTTCTTTTACCGAAGCTTCTAATAGCTTCATAGAATGTTGTGGAACTACTACAGGGTCAACTTGACCGTGAATAATCAAAAGATCTCCTTTAAGATTTTTTACATATCCTGAAACATCTGAATTCTTGTATCCTTCTGGATTTTGCTTAGGAGTGTCCATGTAGCGCTCACCGTACATGATTTCATACATGCTCCAGTCAATTACTGGTCCACCTGCCACACCAACTTTAAATACATCAGGATTTCGAAGCATTAAACTAGAAGTCATAAAACCTCCAAAGCTCCATCCATGAACAGCCATACGGTCAGAATCTACATATGGTAAGTTTTTAAGGTATTTTACTCCACTTAATTGATCTTTCATTTCTACGTCACCAAGTTTACGATGTGTGGCTCTCGAAAACTCTACACCTCGGTTATGACTACCACGATTGTCCAGAGTAAACACTATATATCCTTTATTAGCAATATGATGCATCCAAAGAGATGCACCTGCATACCAACGATTATGTACTAATTGAGCATGTGGTCCTCCGTATACATATACAATCACAGGATACTTTTTATTAGGATCAAAATCATAAGGCTTAATGATTCTAGCATTAAAGTTAACACCTCCATTTCCATCAACACTTACTAATTCTGGCTTACTAAATTGGAAGTCTGCCATAGGATTTTTAGCCGTCAAAAATGTGTACAAAACATCACCACTTTTACTCCTCATTGTAACGGAACGAGGTACATCATTGCTTGAGAAATTATCAATTAGATATCCATTTTCACTAATTTGAACATTGTGTTGCCCACTTTCTTTAGTAAGAAGCGTTTGTTTATTGTTTGTAAGATCTAATACAAATAA
>JAHDFW010000066.1:0-4877 GCA_020627945.1 Cytophagales bacterium | reverse complement strand
TTTTCCTCGAATAGGGTTTTAACGAAATTGCCACTAGTTGCATCATATTGATTTAACTTCATGTGGTTTTGATCGCGGTTAACAACTGCTATAAAAATGTACTTATCATCGGCAGACCAACTTACATTGGTCAAGTATTGCTCTTTTGGTTCACCTGTTTTCAGGTATATTGTTTGGTTTGTAGCAACATTATATACGCCTACAGTTACATGATGACTTTTCATTCCTGCCATTGGATATTTTATATTTTCCACCGTAGCAACTCTAGTTGTCATATTGACAATAGGGTAGTCTGTAACCATTGATTCATCCATTCTGTAGAATGCCAAAAGATTACCCGAATTGGACCAAAACGTACCTTTATAAATACCAAATTCCGATCTATGTACGGTCTGACCATATACGACCCCTGAGTTTGGATCTTTTTCGTTTGAGATATTGATCTCATCCTTTTTAGGAGACTTTACAAAGAGATTATTGTCTTTAGTGTATGCAGCGTTATAAGAAGTCTTATGAATATCCATATTAGCTCCTTTAGGCTCTGTATATTTTAGTGAGACCTTTTTACTCTTAATATTATAACCGAACTTATGTCCATAAGAATTGAATGTACAGTTTTCATTATCAACCCAAGTCATTCTAGGAAAGCGTGAGAGAGCCTTTGCAGATTCTTTATCTTTCATTAAGTTATTTTGCTTAACGTAAGATTGTAAAGCAGAAGAAAGTTTATCCAGGGTTAGAAATTTCTTGGCTTTACCTTTAATACCTCCTTTAAATAGAGTGTTATCTTCTTGGTATACGTAGTTATCAGTTCCATTGATCCAAGATAAACCTTGTGTGTTTTCTGGATTAAAGGTAGAATATCGTTCTAAAACGGAAGCTTTAAGACTAATTTCTTTCTTGTCCTGAGCTTTGGTAAAAGACTGAATACCAATTATTAATACGAATAGAGCTAAAGCTCTTACTGATGCATTTCTCATATTGTCTTTATTCTAAAATTGGTTCGTTTATTTAGGTTCGTTTGCCGTTTGTAATAAATGCGAGTTAGCATAATAATGCAGGACGATAAAAGTAAGAAAGGTGGAACTATAAAACAAATATAAAAATGGTAGTGGTAGTGTATTGAAAAAGACCACAAGAGACAGTTTCAATGAACAAATTCCAAAAAACTGAAGATTCCATTTGTTTTTCTTAATCCACGTAAGGAAACCTATCGTGAATGGAGTTGCAATACTCATAACCAGCATTGAGTAATGTAGTTTGTACAGATCAGAAAAACCAAAGAACTTAGCGATTCCGAGGCTATTCACAATCATAGGATACATTTTACTTTTATTAGCAGGATCGTTAATCTTTCTTAAATAGTTTCCTTGCAGGCTTAAAAACACGTCTATTTCCTTGTATGCATCGGATATGAACATAATAAACCCAACGGTTAGTATACTTGATCCAACCAATTTTATAAATGGTTTAATACCAAATACCAGCAATACAAATAGACCGTACATTGGAATCCAAAAGCTAAAAGAATAGCGACTCAATAAACATACGGCTATGGCTATTCCTTGCAAGTAATAATTGCGAGTCAACAAAGAAAGTCCAAGGAACAGATAATAGGTAAGAATTACACCTTCTTGTGTTAATAGGAAGAAATGGATGTCCACATGGATGATGTACGCAAACAATAAAAATATTAAACCACCTGTAAATAATGAGGCAGGTGTTATTTTATTTGATCTATACAGCTTTAATGTTGCGAATAAACCTATGAGGGTGAAAACGATGGTGGTCCATCTTAAATCAGTACCTAAAGTTTGACCTGGCACAAATGCTAACCACATCATAGGCAAATATTTAGGCTGAAAATTGTTCCAAACTTCTGGAATAGGAGCGTAAATAGGTTGATCGTTTATAAATCGGGTACTTAAAACATCAATGACGGGTAGCATGTCCGCATATTTGATGCTTATTTTGCTGACGAGCAGATGGGGGTGGATATTGGCAACGTAATAAACTGCAGCAATTACAAATAGTGCTAAAAACATCCAAAACCAACGCTTATTTCTTGCTTTGAATAGTGAAATATTACTGTTAGGCCTAAATAGAATTGGTAATATAGCGACTCCAATTCCTGCTAAAAAATATACAATGGTCGCGGCAACTTTCCATCCCCATGTCATAAACAAGGTGAACGCTATTATTTCTGTACCGGCAAATATATATAACCAGAGGATTGAGTTTTTACGAATTCCCTCTAGCCGCATACATATTCCAAATTACCAAGGTGAAAAGCATTAATGCTCCGAACTGATGAATTACTCCTAAAGATACGGGAACTCCATAAACTAACGTTAATACGCCTAATAGGAATTGAACAAAAACCATTACAACCATGGCTACGGATACAGTAGAATTCAGTTTATTGAGAACCGTCTTTCTGAATTTAAGATACATCCATATAACGAGAGAAAATAATAAAATAGCGGTACATCTATGAACAAATTGTACCGAAGCGGGATTATCAATCAAACTCATTAAGCCATTCTTTTGTAGCGCAAAGGTAACGGATTCTGCAACCCATTCATCGCCCATTTTTGGCCAAGTATTATATAAAGATCCAGCGCGTAATCCAGCTACAAATGCACCATATATTATTTGCAAAGTCGTTAGAATTAATATCACCACATTCCATTTATGCAATGATTTATCGAAAACTAGTTTGAGTTTATCCTTATAATATACTTCAAGAGCTACCCAAAGCGTATAGCCAAAAGCCAAGAAGGCATTCATTAGATGTGCCGCCAACCTGTAATGACTAACCTGCGGGTCTTTGGACAGTCCAGACTTTACCATATACCAGCCAAGAACTCCTTGAAAACCTCCAAGAAATAATATTATAAAACATTTGGTCAGGAGGTTGCCTCGAATATGTCCTTTTATAATAAAGAAAATGAAGGGAACTATAAAGATTATTCCGATCAAACGTCCGATTAGCCTATGAATGTATTCCCACCAGAAAATGGACTTAAAGTCTTCTAAATCAAAATTATAGTTAACTAGTTTAAACTCAGGAGACTGCTTATACATGTCAAATGTTTCGGTCCATTCACTTTGATTCATGGGAGGGAGTGTTCCCATAATTGGTTTCCAATCAACCATCGAGAGGCCTGAGTGCGTAAGTCGGGTAATACCACCAATTATTACCATGGCTGCTATTAGAACACAGCCTGTTATCAACCAATAAAATACCCCTTTACTTTGCATATCCCAAAATTAAGAAAGACCGCTATTCTTTTCAATTTTTATTAAGTAATTTAACATCAAATATGAAGAAGAAATGAAGCCTTTTGAAATAATAGAACCAACCGCACCGAGAATTCCTATTCTAATAAGTGTACCTCATTGTGGAACTGAGTTTCCAGATGAGATAAAAAGTCATTATATACCGGAAAGAATCAACACATTGGACGACACGGACTGGTTTGTGGACCGCATCTATAAATTCGCTTCAGAACTTGGGATAACTATCATAAAGGCAAAATATCATAGGTGGGTAATAGATCTAAACAGAGATCCAGAAAGTAAACCGCTGTACAATGATGGTAGAATAATCACTGCACTATGTCCCAACTCTAACTTTTTTGGCAGCCCAATATACACTGATGAATCTAAGCAACCTGATCAGACTGAAATAGAAAGAAGGCTAAAAAATTATTATTGGCCATATTATGCTGAAATTCAGAGAATCTTGGATGAACTTAAGTTTACTACAGATAGTGGTGAAGTATTATTCTATGATGCTCATTCAATTAGAAAAAAAGTTTCAACTATTCGAAAAGATCCATTTCCTGATTTGATTTTAGGAACTAATGATGAAAAGTCTGCAGATTCTAGATTCATTAAGAAAGCACTTGAAAACCTAAATAAGAGTGGGTTAGAGGTTACGCATAATTTCCCGTTTAAAGGAGGACATTTGACACGTTATTTTGGGAAACCAGATAAAAATCAACACGCTTTGCAGCTTGAAAGAGCTAAGATTCACTATATGGAAGATGATGAAATTACTTTTTCGGAAGAAAGAACTTCAGTAATGCAATCTTATCTAAGACCTATGTTTGAGGCTTTTGTTCAAGAATTAAAAAGTTAGATCAATCGCCTTTTTCGAAATTCTTGTTGAAATTTAGTTTACGAGTAAATGCTTTGTTATAGCCTAAAATGTATTTACTCGAGAGGTGATACATATCTGTAAACTCTTCTATCTCTTCTTGATCGAAAATAGTACTGAGTTCTTCTTTGGAGACTGGAGTAACTAAATTATCATACTTTTCATTCACCGCTTTAGGGATTGCTATGATCAAGATATATCTTCCATAAGACTGAAAGAAAACTCTATTTCCTATCAAAGAACTTTCAATTGCTCCAATAATAGGATCGGTTACTTTGTTGAGCATTTCTTCAAAGTAAAGTCCTTTCTCCAAAATACTTTTAGCACCTTGTTCATCTCTGGTTCTATGCAGAAGAAAATTATAATGTTCCTGATGTTCTTCGAAGAACTGAATTAGTTCAGGATTTATTTCTTTTAAATATTTTTCTCTGTCTTTAGACATTAAAATGATTGGTGCTTATAGCAGTTATGGTTATGAAAAGAATCAAAAACCCGTATATCTAATTTCGAAATACGGGTTCTTTATCTACATTAAGTAAAAGTATCTATTGTGGTGGAATAGGAGGTGGTACACTTCCGAAAAGTCCGCTTAATTCAGCAACTTGTCCAGCAGCTAGCCAATTGGCCATTCCATCTTTCCATACCAATGTTTCTCTTGTTAGTTGATTACTTGCAACCATTTGTTTCAAAGCATTCATGTCGTATGGTCCAG
>JAHDFW010000065.1 GCA_020627945.1 Cytophagales bacterium | reverse complement strand
GATGAATAACCATAAGAATCGCTAACTTTAGTAGGATAAATATGAACTTGTGAATCATACTCATACTCATATTTCATACGTTGCGCTTTGTGATTTTGGGGTTGAGTTACACTAGTAATGTTTCCATAGGTGTCGAAATCAAAGTTATATTTGGCTGGGTTACCGCTGCTTAAATGCTGATTAAGTACTGTTAAGTTTCCAGTTTGATTGCTAATGTTTGAGGTTCTTCTTCTTAACACATTATTGGCATCGTCTTTAACTACAATTTCTGATGGAGAGCCAACAATGTAGTTTTGAGCAATATTGTGATATGAAATTGATGCATGCAAGTCATCGTCTGCTCCTGCATCACCAAAATCTGAGTAATTAATCACATTTCCATATTGGCCATATTCATAAGTCATTCGCGTACTCTTTTGAGCACTTGCTTGACCTTCATAAAACTTCTTCTCCATTTCAACCATTGCTGGGAAGGCTATATCAATTCCTTGTTGCTGGAAATTAGCTGGGTGCGTTGCTAATGTATTTCGGTTTTTCAACTCAAAAGTGTTGATTGTTTCAATCCAAGGGTTACCAGTTCCATCACGCATGATTTCATTTGTCATGACACCTTTTAGATAGTAATCTCGGTTTTCAAATGTCTGAACAGTAGTTCTATAAATAGCATCATTGTCAGCAGTATTATGCTGATGAGATTTTACAGTTCTAAAACCATACATCTCACGCTCTCTACGATCATAGTATCCATCTTCATATTCATATGAAGTATACATGTTGTCCACCCCATCTCCAACATGTCCGTCAAACATATGTACATCTGTTAACACCCAAACTGCGTTCTGTAATTCAAATGTGTTACCTATCTGTACATAATCCATCTCGAAGTTTGCACCTAATGGGCGATCTACTTTTTTCAACATATTGGTTTTACCAATTGTTGAAGGAGCAACTGTCATTATTGTTTCTTCTTCAGTTTGGAGGTAGTCTGGGAATCCATCTCCGTTGGCATCTTGAATGGAAACTTTACTATCACTAAAACTACGACTAGCGTTTATTTGCGGTGTAAACATTATTTTAACACCAAAAATTGTTACTCCAAATGTAAACGATACATTCGCTGATTCAGTTATGGTTTGAGTCTTCTCGGTAATATCATAATTACCCCAACTGATTTCCGGACCAAAGCCATTACCAGTATTTAATCTAACTCTAAGGGGGTCAACACTTACTACTTCATCCATAAGCCCATCTCCATTCAATTCGGCTAATCCTTTTTGGAATGTGTTTTGGGATTTTGATAATGCTATTCCTGCTTTAAAACTACCGTTACAAACATTAATAAGGTCTGCTATTCCTCCTCCAAGGCTTGCTCCTCCGTTAATACTCTTACCTTCACGAATTGCACTATATCCCCAAGACTCTTCTGGAGCAAACTTATATCCAAGGTTTAAGGCTACTTTGCTATCATCCTTATTAATTCGATCTGGTAAACCATCACCATTCACATCCATAAATGTGAACTTTGCTTTGTCATTTCCACCACCAATATTAACTCCTATAGAACCACTTAATTTAGCAAAACTTGAAGCTGTTTTAGGGTTTCCTTGAGGTGTTTTGCCTGACCCTGCAAAATTACCACCAGCAGTTGCACCATACGAGATTTGATTGGTACGATGATTCTTACCTTGACCATGTGTAATAACGTAGTTAGACAGGTCACCTGTTTGACTAGAATATTGAATTTTTTCCTTGGTAACAATATCTGGATAACGGTCTCCATTCATATCCATAAAATCTGCTACAACATCGTCATTTCCGATACTAAAATTACCCCCAAGATTTAATCCTCCTGAAAAGAATGACTTCCCTAACGAAGCAGATACAGTGTTTCCTTTACTTACCTTGTTTAATGCACGAACTGTACCTCCTTGAATATCGGGTGTTGGGAATGGGTTAAGCGGAGCAACATCATCTTCTCCTTTTCTTGAACTAGAAATTTCCTTATCTGTGACATAAGTAAATTCATCTTGTCCTTGATACAAATTACCATCGGCCATCGCACACATAACAACGAATATATCCGCTGCAGGATCATATGATTGGCTGCTATTATCAAAATCACTTGCAAAATCATCGGGATTATCAGCATCCTGCAGCCCCATGTCGTCAGCATCGTTATTACCTCTATCCTCCTTAGCTTTATCGCTCAATTTAAGAAGTGATTCATCTATAGGAATAGAACCTCTGCCATTATTCGCATTATAAGCAAACTGACCCCAATGACGGTACATTGGCCCAAAAATTTCATCTTCTTCAAAGATCTTGCTACGTAATCCTGCCTTTCTACTAACCGTACTGGTATTGACTCTCCCTGTAACATTAACTCTTGACTTGTTGTACTTATTGGCCAATTTATAGTTAGGAATGTGATACTCAAAATAAAGGCGATCTCCATTGTTCACAATTAAGTTGTTAACATAAGCTGTTCCTCCTTTATTAAAATACCTCTTCGCAACTGTTAAGCCATTGCGTTTTACTGTAAAATAAATTCCAGTATTCTGTGTTATAAGGTTTAGAGCAAACCCTAAATCGGTTGAGATGTTTATTGTATCTTTTTGGTTATATTGATAGTAAACTGAAGGCTCAAACATCTCTACATATGCATCCTTATAAACGGTCGGGAATACTTCCAGAATGTAATTTCCATCCGTGTCTGTTACCGTTGCTCCGTTAGTCGCCGAAGTGTAGAATAAGCGTGGCTTCCAATCTATTGATTTCCAATCTATTTCCGAATCTGAAGTTATACGGAAAAGAATTTCATCATCCTCATTTACTTGACCTGCCCAAGTGATAGAAGAATTAACGGTGGTCGCTTGTGCATAGTAAAAATTTCTCAATACGGTTTCGTTACCATTAGGATTTACACGTACCACCTGAACTCTAATATTATCGGATGTAACGGGTTTGATAAATGGACCGTCAATTTGGATATCTCCAGTTAGTGGCATAGTAACAGTCTGTCTTTCTGTAACTAAAAAGTCTTCTCTAGCTTCAAACTTGTATACTTTTAACCCGTCGGCATCAACCCGATTAATATTGGTATTACCGTTAAACTCCTTTGTAGTAATATTTGTATAATCAATTGCCGGGTTCCAGTTCACTTGATCATAACGACCATTGTTTATTGAATGCACTCGGAAATAAATTCTATCTCCTTTTTGTACAGAATAATTACTCACATTGTAAGACTTATTATTGTAATCTGTTGCAGGAATATTGGTTTTCCAAAGCTCACCACCGTTATGTTGGATACTCACATCTACACCGTCTGCAGTTGTATAACTTGCCCGTTCAGGTGAGAGGTCCTGAATTAAAAATACGTTAGAGCTAATTTTAATTTTACCTGTATAAGGAGCTTCCCAAACTCTAACAACATCGTGTAATGGGTTCTCATCTTCAATGGCTGCAGCTTCGGCAGGGTCCACGGAATGAACAGATTGATCCACACTAACCGTCTGTGCAACAGGGTTCGGAGTCAAAGTACTAAGTACCGAAAATGTAGGGTCTCCGTTGGCATCCAATCTATTAAAATATGCGATACCATTCTTAACTATATCAGTTAAACCATCACCATTTACATCAGAGAAGTAGATTTTTGTTTCTGTAGAAGTACGTGTATAGTTGACTCCCAAAAATATTCCGCCAGATAAACTTGCTTCAATTCCAAATGAGTTAGATTTACTTTTTGTCTGCATGAACCCATCAATATTATTTACTGGTCTCAGGGTTCCATAACTAGGCTCTACAGATCCCATCAACTTTAGTTGTGGACGATAGAACATGTCTCCATTATTACGTGATATTACTTTGTCAGGAAGTCCATCACCATTTAAATCAGCATAGGATAATTTACCATCACTAGTAGAACTATTAAACGCATAACTACCACCCACCGAATTACTTTTACAAGTTGGGTTTCCGCCAAAACCTACAGATACAGTAAGGCCTGCACCTAAACTCACGGATTTTGTTCCACTCAAAGCTGTCGCATCATCATCGAATCCAAGTTTGTCGCTAATGAAATTTCCTTGCACATCATCATCTTCCGTATTCCAAGTTTGTTCAGATGCATATGGTACATAAGTAGATCCGTTTGGCCTTACCTCATCAAAGTACTCAAAATCATGATGGGTGAATTCATTACCAGCTGCATCAAATTCTGTGATTTTCTTAAGCAGAGTTTTGTAAAAAGCTCCTTCTTCATACTCTAATTCACAACTTCTAATTGGTTGTCCGTTAAACTTAACATCAACTCGACGAAGCAAATCTGCTGTAACTTGTTTAAAGCCAAGATTACCTCTAATGGTTATATCCGATCTTTTTGGTTCATTTAACTCTCTATCACGGGTAAATTCTACGCTATATAACCCTTCAGTAGATCCATGACCTGTATATGTAATTCTTTCACAATACAGTTCTTTCCCCATTACACTACCTCCAGCTACACCAACATCTTGGACTTCAGCATAATGATATCGTACGAAATTATCATCCAAATCACGGATTTCATATAATGACCAATGCCCTACATTACCATCTTGATCTTTCAGAACGGCATTGTTTTCCAATCCGCCACCAATAGATCCTCCATAACAATAAGAGGTACCGTTCTTTTCAATTACTTCCCACCAATAATTTTTTGGTGAATTACCATGTCTAATAATCTTCTGAAATGCTCCTTCTACTCTAGGGTAAAATTGTTTTTCGCTAGAACGAGCAACTAATGCACTTCTATGAGTAACTGGACTTAATTGTCCACCATTTAATGTATATGTTTCAGTTTCAAAAGAAGCATCATAACGTGGAACTCCCCATCGAGTTTCTATAGATACAGAAGGACATGACATGTTCCAACCCAATCCTAACCAACCATTTCCACCTCCATTATTATATGTAATTGCAACAGAAGGTTGAAGCCCTTTACGACCTGCAGGAATATTAATTGGGTAGTTTAGGTTCGCTCCTCCCATATTATTAGCAACTGGTGGTTGAATCAAATTCACTGCAGCGGTTGGGTTTGCCGCTTTTATATCCTTCATGCTGGTAGGAGTGTACCCCTGCGTTTCAGGTGATTCTGGAACTTTTAGGATACCGTTAATCATATCCGTAAAGTGATTGGTTTTAGACAAAATTCTATTGTCTGCCATTAATAACGTATCTAGTTCTAAAGCTACCCAGTGGCGTGTTTCTTCATTGAAATAATAGGTTCGAATGTCTTTTGGTGTATAACCTTGTGGTATTTTTAAGGTATCATACCCTAAACTAACGGTAACATTTTCTGAGAAAAGTGTACCATGTGGAAGGAAACGATACCCATTATTTTCACTAGTTACATTTACTAATCCAGCATCCATTGAAGGCATGTCAATATCACGCAATGCTGTAATTGAAAGATTTACATCCTCTTGTACCGAGTTCTCTTCCCCATCTAGTTGTGCTGTGGCTAATTCAATATGAAATGGTTGATTGGCTTTTGCATTTTGGGAAGTATGATATATTGTTTTATCGTAGTCATGTACTTGTCTCAAGTCAAGTGGCTTTTCATAAGCTACTTCTTTGGTGATTTTTTCACCGTCTGGAAATTCTGCTGTAACGAATGCTGTCCATCGCTCTTCTGCATCTTCTGGCTTCGTAATAAGGCTTTCAAACGTAGCTTTTTCTGTTCTTACATCTTCTCCATTGATGGTAATTTTCGCCAACTCAGATTCTGGACCAGTTACTAACCCTTGCACATATCCTAAGTTTTGAAAGAAATACTGATCGGTTGGTTGATTAAGGATTAACTGTCTTTTGTTTTCATCAATTTCATCATCAGAATTTTCAGCTACAAGACGTACATTTTGAATAGAATAGTTATAATCTGCATGCTCTGGTAATGTAAAACGAATAATATTATGTCCTTCAGCAACAGTCTGAGGATTAATTGCTTCTTTCTCAGTATGCCAATCCTCTTCTTCGTCAGTTTGGACCATATAACCTCCAAACGCCAATTGATCATTTACACTCTTAGAAATTTGTGTATGATCTTTAACCCCTTTAAGATCGTATTGTAACCACACTTTAGTCCCAGAAGTAATTTCCTCATCTAATGAAACATGAAAAACATTGTCGGATGGATTATCTACTGGTTTTTCTTCTGAAATACCTACAGAAGCTACTTGATCTTTAGAGTACTCAATCAAAGACTTGCGACTAGCCTCCAAATCTTTCTTTAATTGCTCTTTGTCAACCTTTGGCTCAACCACTGCAACTGGCTCCTTTATAGTAACCATTTTTTGATCTGGTTGATTACTAACCATTGAAATCGGTCTCAAATCATAATCACCTGGCTCCGCAATTGGTCCTCCTTCTTCTACTTCAGCCACAATTTCCTCCTCTACTGGGGAAGGTGTGGAAGGGAGTTCCATTGTCAACTGGGATTGTTTTTTATCCTTACTAACAGCAACAGATTTCTCTTTCTGTTGTGTGCATTTGAAGAATGTAAACGCTGCTAATCCAACAACAAGTACAACAACTAAAAGTTTGATTCTATTCTTCATAATTAAGTTTTTCTAAAAAATGGGGTACTGGGTGATTTTCGGAGTCTGTTTATTGATTTACCACTAACTTTAGTGTTTCGGTGTAAGTGCCTGCCTGAATTTTTATGGAATACATTCCGGATTCATAAATCCGTTTATTGAAACGATAAAAATACATGGCGTTGCCCCGGTCCTCATCGACCAAATCACCAATTGCATTGTAAACAGAAATGGTTACGTCCTCTTTTTGATTTAGGCGTAACTCCAGCGTATAATTCCCTGAAGAAGGGTTAGGGAAAAGTCTAAAATCATATAGCATCGAAGAAGGGAAAATCTGAATCGACTTTTCAATCTCACAACCTTTATCATTTGTAATTTTTAAATTGTAAATACCTGTTTCGGTAAGATCTACTATTGGTGTTTCTGCGTTATAACCAAATTCGTTCGTCCATAGATAATTTAACTCGCCATGGCCTTCTAATGAACCATCTAAAGCAATATTTCCTTGTTCATCTAGTTCGTATGATGATTCTAACGGCACCTGAAGTTGCGTTGGGTTTTGCAATTCAAAATCATTAGTTACGAAATCACCATTTGCAGCACGAACTGTTAACGTATAATTACCTGCGATTAATGCATCTACCTCCTGTTGACGGTTTTCGCTAGTCCATTCTTCAGAGTAGTTGATATCGTCGCTTTTAAGTTCAAATGTGTACGGAGCTTTTCCACCACGAGCTTTCATTTTTATCGTACCTGTAGCTTCATTAAAACAAGATGGGTGAACCAAATCCAACCCGCTATTCATTCCGAAAGAAAATGTAAATAAGTCAAAACCAGATCCATCGGTATCCCATTTGAAATCTGAAAAATGAGCTACGCCATATTCATCAATTCTTTCAGCAGATATATATTCAATATTTGAACCTGAAAAATCGCCTGTACCAGCACGATCAAGAACCAAGTAGCATTCTTTAGGATCTTCTAATAACTCCGAAACATGTACTTCTAGTTTCGTTTCAATATCATTGGCTTTGTTACCAACCGCTTTCATTTTCCATTTGCGGTCCATCAATGGTAATTTCGGAAGATACTCCTCTTCATTGTCTGGCTCTAAGGCCATTGCTCCTTCACTTCCTCCCCAAATAAGATAATTACCTGCTTGCAACTGATATTCATTGGCTTCATTGGTTTCCGCTATTCCGCCAGCACCTATTACCAAAAATTTCTTTTCACTTGTACACCAAGATTGTTTCTGATTTAGACCAATAGATTGATCTTTACCAATACCAGCTATCGAAAACGAATACAAACTATCTTCGCTGTAATCCCAAATAACCTTTTGCTTTGAATCAATGTAGTTACTATACATCTGTGTAGTACCATATTTCAAAGAAAGATAAGATTGAACCATTTCTGATTCCAACTCAGACAACAAGTGGTCATAAACTAGCACCTCGGCGATTGAACCTCTATAATTTCCTAAAGAAGTACCTGGAATCTCAGACGCACCTAATTTAATCTTTGTAATCTGATTGTTGTCAGGTTTTTTACCCCAACCATGACTTGTGGAATTAATAGTCGGAATCGAAATATGTCCTTTAGTGTATTTGGTTACTCCAAGTAACCCTCTAGATCTAGTCGTGGTGAGATACAATTGTCCTGTTTCACCTAGGTCCGCTTGCCAAAGACCTCGTTCTTTTGGAGATTCTTCATCAACAATCTGGTGTACCACTATTGTAGTAAGATTAGTTGATTTGGATAAATCCATTTCAAAACTCAAGGAATCATTAACAGAATTAAAATCCACCGTTGGATTAAAGTTGATAAGACCAGATGTTGACAGTTGGTTACCTTGAGCAACTTCTATAGAAGTGTTACTACCACTTTTGTCAGACCATTGATTTGAAGATTGCTCGAAATCTTTAGCATCAAGCCAAACGATAGGTTTTAAGGCTCCAACTTGAGCAAATACAGTTCCACTAACGAATATAGCTATCGCTAATGTACCAAGACTCTTGAATTTCTCGTACATAACTAGTGTGTTGATAAGGTTAAGTCTACAAATGTATATATAAAGTCACATTTATTTAATCTAAATGTTAACTTTTTAAATATACAGTACTTACTTATACTTAAACACCACGAAAAGTAACCTTTAAAATGAATATACTTTTTAAAACTCTACAATAACACCAAGCGTAGGTAACACCGTACCAGTAGAATTACTTACTAGTCGAGTAAGGTAGGAACCTGGGTTATTTGGATCCACGATTGGATTAGAGTTAGCATCTCGTTGCACATCAAAATAAGGCGATAATTGTGTCTGGAAGTTGTACGCATTTTGAATGTCAAAATAGAAGTTCATGTTCAAGTTCTTGAAATAGTACTTCTTGTCAACTCGCATGTCCAATTGATGAAATGGTTGAATTCGCTCCGAGTTCAACCTTGAAAAATCTAAGAAGCCTTGTGGTTGAATATTGTAATTGGCTATAACCGCTGAGTTTGCAACATCGTATGGTGTATAAGGTACACCTGAAGAGAAACGCCATTTCATTCCTAATGACCAATTTCTCTTAAACTGCTTACCTGCCGTTACACTAACAATATGTTGACTATCCCAGCTAGATGGAATGAAGTTCCCACTTCGATCTTCGAATTCACTTCGAACAAATGTGTAAGCAAAAATCCCATAGAATCCTTTGTACATTTTTTGTTGATATAGGAATTCTAATCCATAACTTCTTCCATTCGAGATTGAAGCTGCTGGTGTGTTCCCAACCACACCAAAGTCTCCTCCAAAGTTTGCAATTGAGATACTATCGGTAAGACTAAATGGATAGTTTGAGTAGTTCTTATAAAACCCTTCTACTCCTATCTTACTGTCAATTTTGGTGAGGTATTCAATTCCTAATACGTTGTGTCTTGCTCTAATATAACTCAAACCATTATCCTTATTAACCAAAGTGTTGTTTGCATCTCTGTACCCCATTGTTACGTACGATGGTAATTGATAATAAATCCCCCAGCTTGAATTCAACTTAAAGTTTTCGGATATTGAATAAGATAATCCTACACGAGGGCTCAATTGCTTAAAAGGATTATTCATGTCTTTCGAATAATCATTGAAATCTGTTCTGAATCCACCTGAAACGGACAATCTGTTACCAAATAGCTGCTTACTTCCCTGAAACCATGCTCCGTACTTTCGTAAACCTAGAGAAGATGTATAATCAATGGTAATTGGCCCAGTAGGTAACGCAATTTTATTGAAAGTTTCATTAGTGTATTTCGCAATTTCGAAGTTGACCCCTGAATTAATGGAATAACCATTGACCTTTTGCTTGGTTTCTACTCGAAACTTATTTTCAGCTTCTGTAGAGGTATAATCCTGAATTAAATTATCCGCAGTCTCTACATTATCCTGATATTTAGTGGAAATGTTACTCAGCATGTTTCGGCTAAATACGAAGTTGGTGAAACCTTTGCCATGATAATGTGTAACTACATATCCGTTGGTATAATTCCATTGTTTGGAGCTTGGCAAATACGACAAAATGTAACGTTGCTCTTCTGTTTCGTTAGCCCCAAGGTTCAACGAGTTAACATCATAAGCACCTAAGAAAATGGTATAAAATTCTGTTTTCTTTCCCAACTCTGTTTTGTACTTGTATAAAAGGTCGTTATAAACCGGTAAAAACGGTAAACCCAGAGCTTTAAATAACAATTGTAAATATGAACGTCTTCCTGAAATGAAAAATGACGATTTTTCACCTATTGGACCTTCCGAAGCTAAACCAAAATCGGATGCACCAAAAGTTCCTCTAAGCCCAACTCGATCTGTTCGAGGGTTTTTAAATTTAACTCTCATTACCGAACTCAATGCGTTATAATTATTTGCTGGAAAACTACTCGTCATAAAATCTACCTTGCGAATATAGTTTACATCTAACATTCCCACGGGGCCTCCAGAAGCTCCTTGTGTTGCAAAGTGATTTATATTTGGTGTCTCAATATCCTCAATGAAAAATCGGTTCTCATTTGGTCCACCTCCACGAATAATCAAATCATTTCTAAATGCTACTCCTTGTGCAACTCCTGGCAACGATTGCACCACCTTAGAAATATCACGATTTGCTCCTGGGTTACGTTCAATTTCAGCAATACCTAAAGACCTTGAAGAAACAGGAATTTCTGGGTTCTTTTCAAACGGAGAAACTTTAACTAACACTTCTTCAATTTTATCTCCTTTTGAAGATAGATTAAAGTTGATGATTTGAGGGTTGTTGTTAGTAACTTGAATTTCTGCTTTATTTTGAAATTCATATCCTATGTAGGTAGCAACAACATTATACAAACCTGGATTAAGATTATTAAAAATGTAGTTTCCGTTAATGTCGGTAGTGGTAACTTGCTTGGAAGGTTCTAGTTGAACATTGGCAAACCCCAAGGCCTCTCCTGTTTCAGCATCTTTTACAAGTCCTTTAATAATACCTGTTTGAGCAAATGTCTGGTGAGTCAAACATATTACCGCGATAATACCAATCCAGAAGTTTTTCATTTTGTTTATTTTTTATTTAAAATGATTAAACAAAATTAAGAAATAGAATTGAGCACTAAAAATTTTATTTGGAAAATGTTAAACAAAAGTTAAACAACACCATTAATAATAGAATAAATAGATAACAAAATTATAAAACCAAAGAGGTTACTAAGTTACTCTAAACGGTATATATACTCATGAAAGCAATTCTTATTACAGCAATCCTTATTATTTCATTTCAAATTCAAGGGATATCTAAATCTGACAGTACTAAATTGGATAAGGCATTTGAGTTATCTGCTGCACCATTGGGTGTTTATAATAATCTAAGCGTTGGTTTTTCCATCATGAACTCTAAAAATAGGGAGCATGTGATTTCACTTAATAGCAATAAGTTTTTTGCGAATATCGCCTTGAATTATAACATAAACTTAACTTACTCTCGAAACTTTTATGCAAAAAATGGTAACGATTATGGTCAATTGTGGAGTAAAATAGCTTATAATAATGCTAATCTAAACTTTGAACAGACTGGCGCTTTACATACGTTACAAACTGGGTTAGGCTTTGGTGCGGGTTCCAAAAAACGTTTAAGTAATCGACTTTCGCTTCGTTACGAACTCGGCGCAGGAATTGCTTTGCGTCAAACAAGTTCCGAATACTATTCAAGTCCTTTTAAAACAAATTTTACAGATTTTAAAATCATGCAAGGAGACCGGTTTTATTATCCAATCACCCCAATGTTTAAGGCAAAAATAGGTCTAGTAATTCATTAATTGAATTTCTGTGATTTTTTAGGAGGAGAGTGAAAATACACTTTAAATGCACTCTTTATGCATTTACGATAAACTCCTCAAAAATATTAGATAAAATGATATCAGCTTTTCCCGCAGTTTCTATTATATCATTGATATTAACCGGAGCTAAATTGTCTGGATCACATTCATCAGTAATTACTGATATTGCTGCACACTTAAGTCCAACATGATTTGCAACAATCACTTCTGGAACGGTAGACATTCCTACTAAATCCGCACCAATTATTCTAAGAAATCTATATTCTGCTCTTGTTTCCAGCATTGGTCCCATTACTGAAACATAAACACCTTCATGCAATTTAGCACTTTGCGAAGCCGCAATAGACTTCAATTTGGCATTCATATCTGAGTTATAAGGAGCACTCATATCTGGAAAACGAGGTCCTTGTTCATCCACATTTTTACCCAGTAAAGGATTGTCTGGTTGCATGTTGATATGATCATCTAACAACATTAACTCTCCTTTAGAAAAATCTGGATTCATACTTCCTGCAGCATTTGAAATAAGAAGGTATTCAACTCCTAGTTCTTTCAAAACACGCACTGGAAAAGTCACTTGTTTCATGTCGTAACCTTCATAATAATGAAAACGACCTTGCATGATCAAAGCTTCAGTACCACCAATCTTACCGTAGATTAACTTACCCTTATGAAATTCCACTGTTGAAACTGGAAAGTGTGGAATATCAGCATAATCAATGGAAAGATCTTGATCCATTTTGGATGCCAAATTGTGCAAACCAGTACCTAGAATTACCCCAACTTTAGGAGCGTTAATTCCTTTTTCGCGAATAAAATCCGCAGTCTCTTTAACTTTTTCAAACATGGGCGAAAATTACTAAGAAATAGAATTTTAGTTAGCCAATTCCGACATAAACTTCATACGAATAAGACGAACTTCTTCTTCCGAGCAATAACCGTCACCCAACTCATCCATTGCCTCTGCAATATTATCGGTATCTGCATTCAAGAAGTAGTCATAAATATCGTCTTCTTTTTCTACGTCTATCGTTTCTTCAATATAGTAATCTAGATTAAGACTAGTTCCAGAATTAGTTATCAATTCAAGTTCATCCAATAAGTCATAAATACTCATTCCCAATTGCTCAGCAATTTCATCTAGGAAGAACCTTTTATCCACCATCTGGATAATGTTGATCTTATTCTTAGAACGAACACCAGAGGTTTTAACCACAAAATCCGCTGCCGTTTCTATCTCGTTATCCTCAACATACTTTTGTATGAGATCAATAAACGGTGTTCCGAACTTACGAACTTTACCTGCTCCTACTCCTGAAACATTTGCTAACTCTTCCTCAGATTGAGGATAAGTCGTTGCCATTTCTTGTAAAGAAGGATCTTGGAAAATTACATAAGGTGGAAGGTCTTTCGCATCTGCTTCACGCTTACGTAAGTCTTTTAACATTTTAAAAAGAGCTTCGTCAAAACCGCCGGTCTTAACTACCTCATCTTTTTCTTCATCTTCTGGTGCTATATTCTCATACTTATGATCCACACATAGCATGATAGAATCTGGATTTGCCAAAAAGGCTTTACCTCTTTCAGATACTTTAAGCACGCCATAATTCTCAATATCCTTTTGCAGGAATCCAAGAATTAGTATCTGACGGAAAATGGATTTCCAATATTCTTTATCTTCATCTTTGCCCTTACCATAAACAGATAGTTCATTGTGTTTGTAACTTTGAACATATTGGTTGGCAGACCCACGAACCACATCAATAAGATGGTTCATTCCAAAACGTTGTTCTGTTTCTAAGGCAGTAGTTAGAGCTATAATAACCTGATCCTTTGCCTCAAATTTATCTTTAGGGTGTTTACAATTGTCACAATTATTGCAATTGTCACCAAACTCTTCTCCAAAATAATGGAGAAGTTGCTTTCGTCTACATAAGGTTGATTCTGCAAAGAACACCATTTCATCCAATAGTAACTTGGCATTCTCCTTTTCGGTAACTGGTTTATCCTTGTTAAACTTCTCTAGTTTGTTAATATCATTCAAACTATAGAACATCAAACAATAACCAGGCAATCCATCTCTACCTGCACGACCTGTTTCTTGATAATAACCTTCTATTGACTTCGGTGTATCATAATGAACGATAAAGCGCACATCTGGTTTATCAATACCCATTCCAAAAGCAATGGTTGCACAAATCACACTTACCTCGTCTTTAAGAAATGCGTCTTGGTTTTGTATTCTTACATTGGCATCTAAACCTGCATGGTATGGCAATGCAGAAATTCCATTTACCCTAAGTAACTCCGCAATTTCTTCGGTTTTCTTTCTACTTAAACAATAAACAATACCTGTAGCGCCTTTTTGCTTCTTCACGTATTGAATTAATTGTTTCTTGGTATTCGATTTTGGTCGAACTTCGTAATAAAGGTTTGTACGGTTGAAGGAGGATTTGAAAACCACCGCTTCATCCATATCAAGGTTCTTCTGAATGTCCATCTGTACCTTTGGAGTAGCCGTAGCCGTAAGAGCAATCACTGGAATTTGCCCAAGTTGCTCGATTATAGATTTTATCCTTCTATACTCAGGCCTAAAATCATGCCCCCATTCAGAAATACAGTGAGCCTCGTCAATAGCCGCAAAGGAAATAGTAGCAAGTCTAAGAAATTCTACGTTTTCCTCTTTGGTCAAAGATTCCGGTGCCACATAAAGCAACTTCACCTTACCTTCCAAAGTTTCCTTTTTTACCTTGTTCGCTTCACTTTTGCTTAGGGTGGAATTAAGAAATCTCGCGTTGATTCCAAAAGCTCTGAGTTGATCCACCTGATTTTTCATCAAGGCAATCAAGGGAGATATAACTATGGCAACGCCATCTAGTACTAACGCAGGCAATTGATAGCACATAGACTTCCCTGCTCCCGTTGGCATTATTACAAATGTATTACTCCCATCAATCAGATTATGAATAACCGGTTCTTGATTACCCCTAAAGTGATCGTATCCAAAAACACCCTTGAGTGTCTCTAATAAGTCAATTTTAATATCAGTACTCATTTCTGTCCTAAAATGAATATATTTGTCCTCTTTAAAATTAAACCTTCAAATTGAAAATACAAAATTATTTGATAACAATAGCAACAAAAGTGTTGAGAAATGAGTCCGAGGCTATAAATAATCTAATCCAGTATTTGAATAGTGAATTTGAGTCTTGCGTTGAACATATTTTAAATTTAAAAGGAAGGGTAATTATAACAGGAATTGGAAAGAGTTCTATTGTTGCTCAAAAGATAGTTGCTACTCTGAACTCTACTGGGACTCCAGCAGTCTTTATGCATGCTGCCGATGCCATTCATGGTGATTTAGGGATTATTCAGAAAGGAGATTCGGTAATCTGTATTTCTAAAAGTGGAAACACACCTGAGATTAAGGTTTTGGTACCATTAATAAAACGGATGGATGTACCTTTAATAGGTATGGTTTCTAATACTGACTCTTATTTGGCTAAACATTCGGACTATATATTAAATACCACCATAGGAGAAGAGGCTTGTCCGAATAACCTTGCGCCAACTACTAGCACTACTGTTCAAATGGCGATGGGAGATGCTTTGGCGGTTTGTCTTTTGAAATCTAGAAACTTTGGTCCAGAAGACTTTGCTAAATATCACCCAGGTGGAGCACTTGGTAAAAAATTGTACTTGTTGGTTGATGATATTATTCAGGACAACGAAATACCAACTGTTGAAGAGGGAGCTGGTTTTGAAAGTGTGGTTTTAGAAATTAGTTCAAAAAGACTTGGTGCTACAGCGGTTGTAAATAACAATGGAGAACTAACTGGTATTATTACGGACGGAGATCTTCGGAGAAGCTTTGGAAAAACCGACTTTAAAACCATGACTGCAACCAGCATCATGACTGGCAATCCCAAAACTGTGGTGCTTGGGACTTTTGCCACCCAAGCATTAGAAATAATGCAAAACCATAACATCACGCAATTAATTGTGGTGAACGAACACAATTCCCCTAAGGGTTTTGTACATTTGCATGACCTTCTCCGCGAAGGTATTTATAACTAAACACGCATGAAAAATAACTACGTAGTCGTAATGGCAGGTGGAATTGGGAGTAGATTCTGGCCTGTTAGCCGAAAGGAATATCCGAAACAATTTCAAGACATTTTAGGAATTGGTCAAACGATGCTTCAACAAACGCTAGAACGTTTTGAAGGTATTTGTCCTCCGGAAAACATGTATATTGTTACGAATCGTAGTTATGAGTCTATTATAAAGGAACAATTACCTTGGTTTAAGGATGAAAACATTCTGGGTGAACCATTTGGTAGAAATACAGCTCCATGTATTGCTTATGCTTGTTATAAAATTCAGTCCTTAAATGCTGACGCGAACATCGTGGTAACACCTGCGGATCATGTGGTTCTTAAAGTTGAAAGCTTCCAAGAAACTATCAAAAATGCGCTAGACTATACTGCAAAAGGAGAGAGCTTAGTTACATTAGGTATCAAACCTCATCGCCCTGACACAGGATACGGTTATATCCAGTTTTTAGACTCAGATGAAAACCCATCGAAGGTTAAAACTTTTACTGAAAAGCCATCTTTGGAAATTGCGGAGAAGTTTTTGGAAAGCGGTGATTTCTTATGGAATTCTGGAATTTTCATTTGGAACGTAAATACAATTGTTAAGCAATTCGAATTATTTCTTCCAGAAATGGACGAACAGTTCTTCAATGGAAATTCAATTTGGAATACCGAAAAGGAAAACGATTTCATAGACGAGGTTTACGGGCAAACAACCAATATTTCTATTGACTACGGAATTCTTGAAAAAGCCAAAAACGTGTATGTAATGAAGAGTGACTTTGGTTGGTCTGATTTAGGAACCTGGAATTCGCTTTATTCTGTTAAGGATAAAAATGACGAGCAAAACGTATTAATGGGAGATGTAAAAACATATGATACAGAAGGTTGCATCGTTCGTGTTGGTGAATCTACCAAGGCAGTAATTCAAGGTTTAAAAGACTATATCATTGTTGAGAATAACGGAATGCTAATGATCTGTGATCGTAACAACGAACAGATGGTAAAGCAATTTGTGAAGGATTTGGGATAAACTCTTCACCTCTTTGTTTTAACTCCAATTTATATTAGAAGTAATACCAAAACTCCTAGGATCAACGCTGCTGGGATAAAAATAATCAGTGAGTTTAGGACACGTTTGTTCCAAGCACTTTCTTGATAACCGCGACGGTATTCCATTTCCGCTTTGTACTTGGATGATAATGAATTCCAGTTAACTTTTGGTGGAATAAACATTCTGATTAATGATATAAAGAATGCACCCAAAACACCTATTAAGAAAAATGCTGCAAAATAATAAGGTGCAATACTTATAAAAGACAAAGTACTAAATCCTGATAATGGGACTGTAAAATCTCTAGTTCCATCATAGTTTCTTTTACCGTCTCGTTTACCCATTTGATAAAGTTCTTGAGCAGATAATTTAACTTCTTTCTTAGCTTCCTTTTTCTCCTGTCTGGTTTCTGCTTCCTCGAGTCGTTTAAGTTTCTCCTCCAGTTCCTTAACCTTATTCTGAAGATCTCGTTCTGTTTGGCTTAATTCAGAATTCTGTTGTTCTCCTTCGCCGTTGGTTGTTGTTGCTCCACCTTCCACAGGGGTCACAGATATTATAGTATCGTATACTGTTTTTGTTACGAAACTGGTATCGGCAACCTTAACTTCCTTTTGATGACTTCTTACGAAGTCTCTCATTTTCTTATCTTTTTGCTCTTGAGTAAGTGTTTTATCTTTTACCAACGCGAAAAGTAAAGAGTCTTTCTGCTTTTCATCAATTGGGTAACTTACAATTTTAGTATCATAAGTAACCACTGTATCCACAACTTGCTTTTCTACTATTTGAACCGTAGTATCTTCTAATGAAGTATTTGAATTACTCTCTACTATTGGAGTTTCATCTTGAGTATCTTCCGACAGGTCAATAATCCTATAACCATTACCTTCGGTAACAGTAGAAGCACCATTAGATGTCGTAACGGTGGAGGTCGGATTACTAGAAGAGGTACTACTTGACTTCTCCTTATAAACTACTTTCGAATTCTGTCCAATAGAAGAATTGTACATCCCTGAGTTCACACAAGAATAGAGAACTAAAGCCGCAAGAGCTCCAAAAATGAATCGAATATTAATCGTCATAAAGTAAATATAAGAGATTTAACTGAAAAACGACGTCAATTATTGTACCATGAGCTAACTTTTCATCTTAACTTTACGCTTCTTAATCGAATATCATAGCATATGAAACTCAATTATAAAATCCACGGGTCCGGAGAACCTCTTATAATATTGCATGGTCTTTTTGGTACATTAGACAATTGGACCACTTTAGGGAAGCAGTTCGGAGAACATTATGAAGTATATTTGGTAGATCAAAGAAACCATGGTCGATCACCTCATAGCGATGATTTTAATTATGGACTCATGGCTGATGATTTAGCAAATTTCATTGAAGAGCATGGTCTTGAAAAGCCACATATTCTAGGTCATTCCATGGGTGGAAAAACATCTATGAATTTTGCTGTACAACACCCCGATGGATTAGGGAAACTCATTGTCGTTGATATTGCTCCTAAAACATACCCAGTTCATCACCAACAAATAATTGATGGACTTTATAGTTTAGATTTTAGTCAGGTTGCGAGTCGTAAGATGGCAGATGAAACTTTGCAGAAGAGCATTTCAGACTTTGGAACACGCCAATTCTTATTGAAAAACCTTGAGCGAAATAACGACGGAAGCTATCAATGGAGAATGAACCTTGATGCTATTTCAGAACATATAGAAGAGATAGGATTTGGTTTAGATTCTAGTGAAATTTATGAAGGAGACACCTTATTTATTAGAGGAACAAGATCCAATTATATAGCTGATGAAGATACTCC
>JAHDFW010000064.1:16189-18943 GCA_020627945.1 Cytophagales bacterium | reverse complement strand
TTTCTTGCTGTTTGGCATAAGCTACACTATCCGCAGCAGCCTTCTTTTCATATTCGTATCTTGCTTGCTGTTTTAATGATGCTTTTTCGGTTTCGTCATTATGAATACTATCGCGCATTTGAATGTACAACTTATGCATTTGCAAAGCTTTTATTCCTTTTCCTTGTTGTTCGTAGATTTGGCTTAACAAACCTGCTGAAATTTTAATGTACAAAGGAGAACCAATGCGTTCTGCTATTCCAAAGGCTTCATCCGCATATTCTTTGGCTTGATCAATCCTGTTCATTTCATATTCAAGTCTACCTAAATTTAGGTTTGAACTAATAATACTATTAACATTTTGAATTTCTGAACTTATCAAAAGACTTTCCTTATAGTAGCTTCTTGCTTTTTCATATTTTTTCAGATCTTGATAAACTCCTCCTACATTATTAAAACATATAGCTATTCCGGCTTTATTACCCATTTTCTTTTCTAAATCAAGGCTCTTTTGAAAGTAATCTAATGCTTTTTCAGCATCATCTTGTCTTCTAAAAACACTTCCTAAATTATTAAGAGTCAATGCAATTAAAGGATCGCTTTGATATTTTACGGCTAAATTGTACGCTCGATTATATACTTTGAGCGCTTGATTATACTCGTTCCGTTGAACATAATTATGCCCAATATTATTAAGAGTTGTTATGAGCCCTCGATAGTTTTCTAGCTTTTCATAGATTTTGGTACTTTCATAATAGTACTTTATGCACGATTCTAAATTCCCTTGATCTTCTAACAATCCTCCTAAATTATTATAGCAGGTCGCAACTCCCATTTGGTCTCCTAATAATTTATATATTTCTAGACTTTGGGTGTAACATTGATTTGCTTTTGAAAATACTCCTAGTTTATGATAGGACCTTCCTAAATTACTTAACGAATAGGCTAACCCTAAGGAATCGTTTGCTTGTCTTCTAAATGGCAAACTCTCCTTGAATTTGATTGCTGCATTTTCAAATTCTCCGGTATTCAAATATATAACCCCGATGTTATTAAGGCTTGTTCCCCACCCGATGCTATCGTTTATTTTTTGTTGAAAATCTAACCCCTTAAAATAGTAATCTAATGCTTCGGAATATTCACCTTTTGAATCATGGATATATCCGATATTATTCAGGCAGCCCGAGTAAAGTTCTAAAATATCTCGATTTTGAATAACGGTAATATCATACTGCTCTTCCATTTTATCCAACAACAAAAACTGATATTTCTCCCAAACTGGGTTTACTAAAAAATCACAAATGCCTTTTAAGGACTTAAGCTGCTCTATTTTTTCTGCCTGGGTATGATAACGTTCAATACAGCTATCTAAAATTACTCGATCAGCAACGGAAAGAACGTCCGGATTAAAATTTTCTAGCAAATAATCTAGTTCTTCATTGAGCTTATTTTCTGTAGATTGACAATAACCTTGATAGGCAACTAATAATAAGACTTGCGTTATGAACAATCTTATAAGTTGAGTTACTGACATCCTAAAAAAATCGGAGATTACTTAGCTAATTTCTTTTCGGCACTCTCAACAGTTTGTGTAATTAACGTATTGATTGTCATAGGTCCAACACCTCCTGGAACTGGAGTGTACGCAGAAGATTTTTCGGAAGCTTTTTCTAAATCTATATCTCCACAACCTTCGTTATGATATCCTGCATCAATTAGAACTACTCCGTCTTTCAACCATTCCGATTTTATAAACCTAGGTATTCCTACTGCACCAACTACAATATCAGCTGTTTTAAGTATTGCTGGTAAATCTTTAGTTCTTGAATGGCAGATCGTAACAGTAGCATTTGCATTGAGCATCATCATGGCCATTGGCTTACCAAGAATTGGGCTTCTTCCAACTACCACTACGTGCTTTCCTTCAAGCTCTACATTATAGTGGTTACAAATCCTCATAATTCCTTGAGGGGTAGCCGAACCATATGCGAATTCATTCATTGACATTCTTCCAAAACCAGATGTTGTAACGCCATCTACATCTTTAGTGATATCAATAGCATCGAAACAAACTCTTTCGTCAATTTGATGAGGTACAGGGTGTTGCAACAAAATACCATGCACATTTGGATTTTCATTAAGTTCATTGATCTTAGCTAACAACTGTTCGGTTGTAGTTTCTTCACCCATTTCTATTTTAAGGGAGTCCATACCAACTCTTCTGCAGGCATTTCCTTTCATTTTAACATAAGTAGCTGAAGAAGGATCGTTACCGACTAAAATTGTTGCAAGAATTGGAGTTTGCCCTGTTTTTTCTTTCAGTTTATTTACTCTTTCTAACAGTTCTCCTTCAATAGATTTAGCTAATGTTCTACCGTCTAAAATTTGTGTTGCCATGTTTATTATTAAATTGGTTTCTTTATGTTAAAGTCACGAATGCATTAATCTTGCTTGTATATACTTTTAGTTATGTTTTAAAGCCACGAATGCACTAATTTTACTTGCATTCTTTTAATTATGTTTTAATGCCACGAATGCACTAATTTTACTGCATATACTTTTAGTTATTTCTTTGAGCCACGAATGCACTAATATTTCTTGCACACCTTTGGTTATTTCTTTATGCCACGAATGCACTAATATTTCTTGCATACTTTTAGTTATTTCTTTGAGCCACGAATGCACTAATATTTCTTGCATACTTTTAGTTATTTCTTTGAGCCACGAATGCACTAATATTTCTTGCATACTTTTAGTTATTTCTTTGAGCCACGA
>JAHDFW010000064.1:13061-16089 GCA_020627945.1 Cytophagales bacterium | reverse complement strand
TCTTGCATACTTTTAGTTATTTCTTTGAGCCACGAATGCACTAATATTTCTTGCACACCTTTGGTTATTTCTTTATGCCACGAATGCACTAATATTTCTTGCATACTTTTAGTTATTTCTTTGAGCCACGAATGCACTAATATTTCTTGCATACTTTTAGTTATCTCTTTAAGCCATGAACGCACTGGTAGTTTTATAAATTATAGTACTATACGTTTACTTCTAAGTTTTAACTCTCCGAAATTGACTAATAATGCCAACTTGTTGCCTGAAACTTTTAAATAATTAATGGATTGAGCAATGTGCTCGTCTGCAAATCTGGATACTGCCTTAACTTCTAAAATAATCTTGTCATAGACTACAAAATCGGCATAGAAGTAATGTGGCAAAATCATTCCTTTGTAGTTAACTTCATACTTTTTCTCACGTTTATATGGAATCTTGAGCTTGCAAAATTCATATTCCAAAGCATCTTTATATACTACTTCCAGAAATCCCGCACCTAAATTATTGTGTACGTCCATACACACTCCAATAATTTCATAACTTTCATCTGAGTAAACTAAATTTTTCATAGGATGTATTTTAACCTCTACGTTTACACCCTTAAATACTCGCCTTCTGCAAGCATTTATTAAGTTTAATCTGCCACAGCATTCGTGCATTAATGGCAGAAAAACAATATTTTAATTTTCTAAATAAGCTCCTAACTCATCTTCAAAATACGTTAGAGCATTCTTAACTGGCAAAGGAATTCCTCCTCCATGTGCACACAAAGAACCTGCTTCCAACGTTTCTAATAAATCGTTAAGTAGTTCTCTTTTTATTTTAAAATCTTCGTTAATCGCCTTGGCAAAAAGCTCTTCTCCTCTTGTAGTTCCTAGTCTGCAAGGAAAGCACTTCCCACAACTTTCGTCAGCAGCAAACTCCATCAAATGTCTCAAGTACTCAATCATCGGCATTTTTTCAGGAATAGAAACTACTGACGCATGTCCTAACAAAAATCCTGCATTCTTAAACGACTCAAAATCCAGACTTAACTCACTAATTTTGCTAGTTGGTACCATTCCTCCTAAAGGACCACCAATGTGTAAAGCTTTAACAGGCTCTTTAAATCCTCCTCCTAGCTGATTAATCACAGTATTCATGGACTCTCCCATTTCAACTTCATATAAACCAGGGTTATTGAAGAATGAATCCAAACAAACCAACTTGGTTCCTGAAGATTTTTCTGTTCCTAATTTAGAATAAGTTTCTCCCCCATTTTTAACTATCCAATGTACTGCTGCTAAGGTTTCAACGTTATTTACAATTGTTGGTTTATTAAACAGCCCTTGTTGAGCTGGAAATGGAGGTCTTGTTCTTACTTCGGGTCTTTGACCTTCTATCGAATTAATCAAAGCAGTTTCTTCACCACAAATGTATGCTCCTTTGGCCTCAATAACTTTAAAATCAAAGTTGAACCCTGAACCAAGTATATTTTCACCTAAATAATTATTTGCTCGTAATTCATCTATGGCTTTTTGCACAATTTCTACTGACTCGGGGTATTCAGCACGGATATATAAAATTCCTTTCTCTGCTCCAATGCAATATCCTCCTACCATCATTCCAAAAAGAACAGAGTGAGGTCTTTCTTCAAGTAAATAACGGTCTGAGTACGCTCCTGGATCTCCTTCATCTGCGTTACAGATAATAAACTTCACATCAGATTCTTCTTGACGACAGAAATCCCATTTTACCCCCATAGGAAATCCTGCTCCTCCACGACCTCTTATATTAGAGGCTTTAATGTTCTCTAATACCTGTTCTGGAGATTGTTTAAGAACTCCTTCCAAAAGACCATAATGTGTGTTAAAATCACTGTAAGACTCTGTTAGAACTTCCTTAGTAGCTTTCACATTGTATTTACGTGCTGGCTTTGAATCACTCTTGATTTCAGCAATATTAGAAATATCGCCTCCTGAATAGTTATGGCCATCGTAATAAAACGCTGAATTTTCATAACAACGTCCAAGACAACACATATGTCCTATCTCTTCTTTCTTAAAATGATTTTCAAGCTCTGTCTTTACCTGATCTTGTGTTCCAGCGCAAAGGCATGCTGATCCGTTACATACATACACCTTCTTTCCTTTATTCTCAGGTTTTAAGAAGTCATATGCTGTAATAGTACCGAAGGTATTGGCTTTTCCCACTAAAAACTCATCTGAGATTTCCTTCAGACGTTCTTCAGATACTGTACCTTCATTATTATTGGACGATTTACCAAGAACTTCGAATAGATTATTCTCTAATCCTTGTCTTCCACTTAATTCACTTAAATTCTTTGACATTATTTACAATCTTTTGGTCCTCAATTGTACGAGCTAAAGTTAGTAAAATGAAGTGATTTTGCATTCGTTTTTATATTTTTCTTGGTTCAAACATTCATATTACCGAATATATTTCTGGTATATTGCTTCTAAATATCCCTGCCCAAATGTTTAAGATTATTAAGAAAAGTGAATATAGAACTACTAAATGGTCTGGTGGTGAAACTACTGAGTTGTTTATTTATCCTGTTGATTCAGAATATAAGGCGCTAAACTTTGACATTAGAATAAGCCTGGCCAGTGTTGAGGTAGATTCTTCTAACTTCACGCCTCTAAGTGGTGTAAATAGAATTTTAACTGTTTTAGAAGGAACTGAGCACTCTTTAAAAATTAATTCAGAACCCTTTCAAACTCTAGAAGTACTCAACCCTATTCATTTCTCTGGAGAGGATGATGTTAAAAGTACGGGTAAGGCTTTAAACTTTAATGTAATGCTTTCTACAGATTTAAATTGCAGTGTTGATATTATAAAGCCTTCTAGTTCTCCATTCACCATTGACCCGAATGGAACAAATTTATTTTGCTATTTGTATAAAGGCTTTCAATGTGAAGTGAACGATTTAGAATGGAATGAGGGAGATTCATTGTTATGTAACAACATTATTTCAATTAAAACACCACCGAATTCAATATTAGTTTGCGTAGGGTTTTAA
>JAHDFW010000064.1:0-12961 GCA_020627945.1 Cytophagales bacterium | reverse complement strand
TTTTGAGCATTGTAAACAGCATTTTTAATACTAGACTTCTTTACTCCTTTTTCCATGCTTATTTTACCCTTGGTTGGCTTTTTGTAAGCGGTAGCATAAGCAGAGTTGAACTTCCATATTTTTCCGTTAAATCCAACTTGATCTAAAGGATGCTTTTTTATCAAGGTTTCTCCTTTTTCTATAATCAGTTCACTTTTCTTACTCGCGTAATACTTGCTATTGTAATTCTTAAAAGAGCGATAAACCCATTGGTCCAGACCATCATGATATTTAAGGTCAACTCTTTTAGAACAGTCTTCTTTTAATTTAAAATAAACTGCTGCTTGAATCAATGAGGTATCCATATGGTATGGATCAAAAACAGAGTCTAATTTATCTATTTGCTTAAAAGAAACAGCAGAGTAGTTTTTAATGTAATCATTTGATTTTTGGGCATACACACCTATACTCAACAGCATAAATGCCCATACTAATGGATATTTCATACTATTAATTTTGAGGGTTTCCGAATAATAATTTAGTTAGACTTGGAATCGAAATTTTAGGGTCTTTGATTATTTTGGCGGGAATCTTAATTGGTTTTTTCCCATCGGGAGAATCCTTTTTCAAGGTTTCAATGGCCTTCTTGGACACAATGGCCAATCCTCCACCAGCAAGAGACAATACGATAGCACTCCCCGATTCTTTATCCAAATTAATTTTCTTGGTTTTACCTGGGTATGTAATGGTCGTTAAATCACCTTCATCAAGAACCGTCATTTCACGTACTTTAAGGCTTTCTTCACTGTTGGTATCCAATACAAATTCAGGTTGAATACAAAGAATCTGACTTGGTGGAATTCTTAAAAACTTATCACAATTCACTAATCCAAATCCTAAAAGACTAAAGGACCTTGTGAATGTTTTACCATCTGTAATCAATAGTAAATTTAAGCTTCTGAGAGAATCTACAATCTTTCGATATTCGTTCATTTCCTCACGATACTTCTCGTATTCTTGTTCGTAATATTCATCAGCAGTTTTTCGAGCAGAATCAGTTAGTGCAACTCCATTTTCATACAATTCATACCAATCACGAGTCTTTTTTTGCAAGTATTTAGGTTTGTTAGATTTCATTCTTGGGAAAACCTCCAAAGTGTATTCTTCTTTACCAAGTTTCATAGTCAAAAGAAAGTTATCCTTTTCCTCATTAGGTGAAACTCTTATTTTAACGAGATTGGTTCTGGATCGTTGCCACCATTTAGTTCGTTTATTCCAGCTCCTGTATACATTCTCGAATCTTCTAGCATCGGAGGCAGAACTTTCAATATCAAAGACGTATTCTTTTAGTGCTTCACGCTCATCTGGATGATGATAGGCAAATGCCATAGACTCACCATTTTTATGCGTATACCAACTGTGTTGTCTTTCGGCTTTCCTATTATTCTCAAAGGAAATATATGAATGAATCTGCACTGTTTTTTTACCGCGACGGCCATCAGGTTGGTCAAATTCTAACCCATACTTATCTGAGTAGAAACTAGGTCTTTGAGGTTTACTGTCAGAGTAAATCCCATTTTGATCAATAAAGAATAGTTTGTCCTGAACCCAAACCTCCTTATCTCTTAGGGTGTCAATAATTTTATCTTTTTCTTCAATTACATTATCCACCTTAACCCAACCAACGGAATCTTCATAGATATACATATCGTAATCTTTGGACGCAGATGACACCTCCATAGAAACATCTATTAACTTCTTTGGGTTTGTAAATAGCTCCGCACCAGTAGAATCGAAGGCTCGAAAAGAAAACATACCATCTGAAAGGAAATTTTCAGTTATTCCATTATTTCCAATGGTCATATCTACACCATCCGCTAAAATCTCAACGGATGATTCATACTCTTTATACTCTATTCGAACTTCTCCCCTGTAAATACTATCCTTGTGATCCAAAAAAGCGTGCTCTGGAATACAGAATATTACTTTAGAAGAACTGGAAGTCAGCATCGTCGGTTCTATTCCGCTTACTATGAACTCATCCACATCTTTATCTTCCACACAATCATCACCATATTGAGTTGGGATGTAATCCTCTACCTCCTTTTCAAGTTCATCAAATGTTCTTGTAGAAACAAATACACTAAGATTGGTATCTAATAATTTAAGAGCATCTATACTAGAATAGTTCAAAGGATTTCGTTCAAGGTTTAGTTCTAAAATCCCCTTAGTGGCAAGCATTTCATAAGGAATATCCTCGATCTTATTATACTTAAAATCCAATACTTTTGGGATTGCACCTATGCTGAATATATTTGGTAAAGCTGTTAAACCACTATTCGAGATACTAAGTTTATTTATTGAAGGAGCCGAATTCACCATCTTTTCAATGGAAGACATATCGTTAATCCTAGAGTTTGCAATTTCCAGGCCTTCAAAATTAGTCGCATTCTCGAGGTTCAAGTCAAATTTACTTAACCAAGCATCTTCTACTTTAATAGATTTAAGATACTTAGCATCTTCTAATTCTTTGGGAAGTGATCTAATTTGATATCCTTTGACGGTCAAAGAAGAAAGTGTATCTACCTTAAACACTTTGAATAAGTCTTCTCCCGAAATAAATCGGCAATCTTTCATCACCAGGTTCTGAATTTGTAGATTTTCATATGCTTCAGGAATCTGCTTAAATTTCCCATTAGATAAATCCAGTGATTGTAAAACTAATTCGCTATTAAGTTCAGCAGGTAACGTGTCAAAACCTCTTAACACTAAGTTTGAAGCCCTCACATTTTGAAGATCCTTAATTAATGTAGGGTTCAGCGGTCTTTGATACGATAGATTTAACTTATTCAAGGACAAATCCCCTATTGCTTCAAATACATTTTCCAATTGATTTTGAGAAAGATTTAGCTTTTCTAAGGATTGAATGTCATTTATATTTTGTGGCAGCTCAATCAACTTATTATTACTTAAATCTAACGTTTTCAACGAGCTTAGTTTACCTATTGAATAAGGAAGTAAAAACAGATTGTTCCCGGAGAGTTTAAGACTTGTTAGTTGGTCTTGTCTTGAAAGTTTGGAAAGTGCATCATTAAACTCAAAATCAGGACATTTGCTTATTTCAAAAGATTCGATTTTACTTAACGAATCAATGCCATCTGGAATCTTTTTAAGGTCTGTTTCAATAAATGAAACTTGTTTAAGGTTCTTAAACTTGTGAAAATGCTCTGACACCGAAGCATGACCTGAGCCTTGCAATGTAAGACTCCGAACCTTAAGAGGATTCCTTATAATGTCCTCGGTAATTTCCGTAAACGAACTGTCGGGCGGAACAGGATCCTGAGCCTTTACAATTGAAAATGAAAAAAATAAAAAAACCGTTAGCCAGATTGGTTGATTAGATAAATATTTTGTCAACATAATTAGGTATTACGACTAGTTAACGTAAAGGTTACAAGATTTATTGCCTCTTGGAAAAATTCAATTTATAGTACAATTAATTTACAAAGAAATTATACTCTTGAAATAAAAAAGCGAAATGAACTTAATCATTCCGCTTTCTAATTAATTGACTGTCGTAGATTATACTATTCTACTATAATTCTAACATGTTCTGTTTTATCTTCGGTGGATAAATTCAAGAAGTAAACTCCACTTTCAATACCTGTAAGATCAATAGTGTTTACTCCTCTCTGTGCTTCACGTAGTTCCTTAACTTCCTCCCCTAATGCATTAGTTATGGAGTAATTAAATCGAGTAGTTACTTTAGTGGCGTCTACAAATAATTTACCTCTAGCTGGATTTGGATAGACACGTACCATCTGACTAATACCTTCTCTAACCCCTAGCAATACAGTAAAATCATCAGAGACGTTTTTACATCCGTTGGCATCTGTATATTCTACAGCGTAAATTCCCGATTGAACTGGTGACATAGACTGATTTGTTTCTGCTCCTAAAACAATCCCATTAAACAACCATTGGTTACCTGTAGGCTGATTAGATAAAAGGTCATCACCAAACTGAGTAATAATTGGTTGATCCGGAATAGGATTAACAGTCACCAGTACAGAATCAGTATCTGTACAGTTATTAGCATCAGTTACAGTTACACCGTAGTTTGTAGTGCTTGTTGGACTTACGGTAATACTAGCCGTCGAACCTAAATTCGAATCCCATTGATAATTTGTTCCGCCACTTGCTGTAAGTGTTGTTGAATCACCTGCACAAACTGCCATATCCATGCCTGCATTAGCAACGGCCGCTGGGTTAATACTTACTGTAACACTATCACTACTAGTACAATTGTTTCCATCAGTTCCAGTAACTGCATACGTAGTTTGGGACGTAGGTGATACCGTATGACTAGCACCAGTTCCTAACATTTGATTCCAAGTATAAGATTGTGCTCCTGTTGCCATCAAAGTAGTACTTAACCCTTCACATATTGCTACATCCATACCAGCATTAACATTAGGTAATTGATTTACATTAATACGAACGGTATCCATAGCTTCACAAAGATTAGCATCCGTCACTGTAACTACGTAATCGGTAGTATTAGAAGGATCAACAGTCTTAGAAGCACCTGTTCCTAAACTATGACTCCAAGTATAATTTAGTCCACCAGAAGCCATAATAGTAGCTTGATCTCCAGCACAAATAGTTTGATCCATTCCTGCATTTGCTGGAGGAGTACCATTAACACTTACAGTTACACTATCCGTATTTACACAAGTATTAGCATCTGTCACGGTTACAATGTATTTAGTTGTCGTTGTTGGGTTTACATCATGGCTATCTCCATTCCCCAACATTTGATTCCATGAATAGCTAGTTCCACCAGTAGCCGTAATGGTAGTTGTATCTCCCTCACAAATCGTCACATTGTTACCAGCATCTGCATTTGGTAAAAGATTAACAGTTACAACAACTGTATCACGATCGTAACATCCCGTAACTAAATCAATAACAGTAACCATATATGGAGTTGTAGTATTAGGACTAACCGTTTTTGCTGCGCCTGCTCCAAGTACATCCCAAGTTTGGGTATCACCACCTGATGCTAAAAGATCAGTTGATCCTCCAAAACAAATTGATACATCCATACCTGCATTAGCGGTAGGACCACCAGAAATAGTAATTTGTATTGGATGACGATCTAACGATTCGCAAGATGCTCCATCAAATGTTGCAACATAATATGTTTTCGGAACATCAAGTGTATCAAAGAAACTTAAACCGGTGTGGAAACTTGTACCTCCAGTTGTACTTGTATACCATTTTAATGTTGACCCTCCAGATCCTGGTGTACCATAAATAGTAACCGTATCTCCCGAACAACCATTTACATTTGATCCCGAAGCTATACCTGCCACACAACTCGCATCCCAAATATCGAACAAAGTATCTCTAGGCAACAATTTGCGGTTACCGAATGCGTAGGTCATTATTCCAGTAACATTATAAGTAACTCCGATTTGAGGATCGAAAAATAAAGGATTAGTAAGCTCATCATCCACGATTATTGAACCAGCATGTTGGTCTATTCCTGTCCACTCATTAAATCCATTCACATTGGTAATAGCTTCAACACTATCCACATATACTAATACACCCTCATATGGTTCTGTATTAGCTGTATTAGCATCCACTTCCAAAGCTGCTGGAATTGGGTTTCCTGAAGATAAAACTTTCACAATGGATCCGTTTCCAAACTCCGTTAAATCAAAAAATTCAAGAACTGGTCCAGTCACTTCTACTGAATCTCCTACTTCTACAACCGTATCATTTTCAAACACAAAAATACCATTCCATGTACTTGAGCTATCTTGCATGTAGAATCTACCATCGCTTCTAACAGCTGTTACTACACCATGTGTTGTTACTGTCATTCCTGCTAAAGGTGATACACCAGAAGCTGAAGGCGTATATTGGATGTCGTAAATCTTAACAGGCCCGCTTGGTACAACATTGATAGTGTAATCCTCATGCTCAACATAGCGTAATTGGCAAGGACCAGACTGGAATATATCTAATCCATCATATCTGCTAGGGAAAACTCTTAATCTTGTCGTTCCAAATTTAATATCAGAAGGTACTGTCCAAAAAATAGAGCCGGTATTCCCAAAACCGGAAATTCTAACAGTGTCAATCAGCTCATCTGGACTAAATATTAAATCTTGGTTTAAATCTATTAATACATAATAAAGACCTAAACCGTCCTGAGTACTATCGTTTTGAACAATTATTTCGTAAGTCGAGTCAACTTCTACGTCTGTCGACATTGACGTAAAGTCTTCTGTCAAATAACTTGTTCCATCCCAAGTTTTGGCCCCATTGTTTAAATTATTAATGGAACCAAATTGGAAACCTCCTACCCAACTATCGTTTGCCCAACTGTATCCTTCAGCAATACAATATTCGGTTGGCTGTAAGACAGTAACTTCGTCAACACTAAGTATAGTATCTATTCCCACACTATTCCAAACCACAGCACTAACATTATATACACCTGGTTGATAGTAAATGAAGTTGGTATACGGATCATAAAGATCATTTACAGTTGGGTTTCCTTCAAAAATCCACATAAGAGAATCAGGGTAACCTGCAGAAGAGTCTACGTCCATATAATCTACTTTTCCAGCTTCAACTGGATCTACAATATCACTAAAAGAAACGAACGGTGTATTTGGCAGTATCACATTAACAGTATAATCTTCTGTCTCACCTCCATTAAAGTTTCCACAAGCACTTGTAATAAAAGTGGTTGAAGCCATAATTCTCATTCTTCTTGGGCCTGCTGTTAAGCCGTCCGGAACAGCAACATTACCTTGAACAGGTTGACCACTGGAAGTAGTTATGTTATTAAAAATTAATTCACTTGGTTCAAAAATGCTATCATTATCATAGTCGATCCAACCCGAATAGTAGTTATTACCAAACGTATCACCCTCGAGATATAAGTAAAAAGCTCCTCCTGTTACAATATTAACAGATAACTCAGTAGTATCCAGATAGTGTCCCAATGACGGAGTCAATCCAGAACCAGAACCAAAATCTCCATTCTGCATTATTGATGATGCGATTGGAAAACTACTTAAAATACCATCAAAATACATCACGTCAATATATGCCGAATCAACGTCTCCATGATTTGGAGAACAGAAACCTGGAGGTGCTGCTAATATGGTCACATAATTAACTTTCGTAATCGAATCCGCACCAGATAAATTGGAAACCACTAACTTAATTTCATAAGTACCAGGCACATCATATACTACCTGAGTTGAATTCGAATTTTCATTAACAAATGTTCCATTGGTAGTAGACCATTGGTAATCATAAATAAAACTACCACTTGTGTCCGTAACAGTTATAGCTTCTCCTACAGTTGCAGATAAAGTATCTGCTTCAAATGCAGCCACAGGAAGAGGTGGCATCGTTATATTTACCGTATAATCCTCAGTTTCTCCGTACTCAACATCTTCACATGCAAATAAATTATCATCATCATAAACAGATCTTATTCTCAATCTCTTATTTCCCATTGAAACCGTATCTGGTACTGTAAACACTATAGAATCAACTCCAAACGGATCAAATATTCTTACAAACCCTAATCGCTCGTTAAACTGCATAATAGTATCATTATTATAATCTATGTATGCCCAATAATAATCTCCTCCCCAAGAGCCTCCAGTAATAACAATACTATGAGTAGCTCCTAAATAAATATCTGTAACCAATTCTGTTGTATCAACATAACCTGATGTACTGCCTCCTGAATTTAAATTAGATATGGTATTCAACTGAACTCCATCGATAAAATCTCCGTCTTGAGTAGCACTATCGTGTTGTGGAATACAATATGCGGTTGGAGCTAATACAGTTATATAGTTCAACTTAGTTAGCGTATCACTACCATTCATATTACTAACAATTAATTGAACATCATAAGTACCAGGATCTTGAGCAAACCACCACCAATCTTGCCAATAAAGTGGGTCTTCAAGACCACTTACATTCCACTCCCAATAACCAGGTTGTCCTCCGCTAGATGTATCTGTAAATTGAAACTGTTGGCCTGCATCAATTACAAGTGGGTCAACTTCAAAACCAGCAATAGGTGCTGGAATATCTATAATATCAATAGTATAGTCTTCTGTTTCTCCATGATCATAAGTTGCACATGCATCAAAAAATGTCCCTTGGTCATAGGTGGTTCTAACCCTCATTCTAGTTGTACCCAATACCGCGTCATTTGGCACATAGAATGAAAATGCTTGATTATCTCCTGCTTCAATTTGACCAGCATATATTAATTCTTCTCCAAAGTCGAATACATCATCCTGATTAAAATCTATCCAAACCATATAATCATTGGTGAAAGCTGGTGTTCCCTGAACATACATAGTATATAATCCGCTTCTACCTAATTGAGTCGATTGACTTGTAAAATCAGAGTAAGAAGTATCTCCTGCAACACCGTTACTATAATTAACAATACTTTCCAACTCTACTCCTGCAATGTAGTCGCCGTCATCTGTACCTATATTGTATGCCGGGATACAATATTGTGCATTAATATTAGCTACTGCAGAAACGACAAGTGCAAAAGCCATACTTAGTTTGTAAATAGATTTCATATTTGTGTGATTATATCTGTGGTCCTAACCTCCAAGGTATTTAAATTCAAAAATAAATAGTAATTTGTAATTAAAGAATGACGATTCAAGATTCTATATAAACGTCCTTTAATATTTTACTAAACCTAATAAACGTTTAATCTCTAACCCAACGTCCCTATCAGTTTGTAAGTAACTGGTCCATCTTCACTATAATTTGCTTTTAATACCCAAAAACAATCTACCTCACCCTCCTCAGTTTCTATGCTGTAAAAAACATCAAAACCATCTATTGATTCCATGAGTTTCTCGAATTCAACTTCTTTAATATCGCTAAATCGAACGTCCTTAAACCTATCATACTTTCTTGAATAACCAGAAAAGAACTTATCCATAAAGAACCCCTTATCCCCTTTGCACATCCCATTCAATTCGAGTTCAATATATTCCTCATCCATCAAAGGAATCATTTTTTCAACGTCTTTGGATACTGCTGCTTCTTCTAACAATGTTAAAATCGAGTCTAAGTCACCTACTACCTGATCTCTATGATAATAGTTTAGTGGAGGTGGGGGCGGTTCTGATTCAAAAATTACTAAATCTTCATCTACTTCTTCTTTTTCAGGAAACTCCCCTTCTATTATTTGTAAATCCTCTTCCCACTCTTCGGTGGTAAGTTCATTTTGATTCTCCAAACTCGAATTATCGGTATCAGAGCCATTTTTACAGCTAATGCTAATTACTGAAATGAGAATTATCAGTAACCATTTATAGCCTTTTAAAAAAAAACATCGACCATACATACTGTCAAATATACATATTTAAGTCAATTTTCTATTTTGCAACATATAATTAATTGTGTTTATTTAGCAATATTATACAACTCACTAACAAAATGAATAAATCTAAACCAATACGTAACGGGGTAATAACCTTTCTAATACTAATAGGTATTTCTTCTAGTACTTTTGCAAGAGAAGGAATGTGGCTTCCGCAATTACTGAGAGATTTACACACCATTGATGACATGAAAGCCAATGGTCTTAAGCTTTCGGCGGAGCAAATTTATAGTGTTAATCAATCTAGCCTTAAAGATGCAATAGTATCGTTTGGTGGTTTTTGCACAGCCGAAGTCATCTCATCTAATGGTTTGATTTTAACAAATCATCATTGTGGTTATGGAAAAATCCAATCTCATTCAAGTGTTGAAAATGACTACCTTACGAATGGTTTTTGGGCAATGAATGGTAAAGAAGAGTTAACCAACCCCGGGTTAACTGCAACCTTTATTATTAGAATAGACGATGTCACGGGTCGTGTATTGGGCGGAACACACAAGGATAGTACAGAAGCTGCAAATCAAAAAATTATAGCCGAAAACATTAAGGCTATTAAAGAAGAACAGAAAAATCTAGATTCATTGTATGGATATACCATTCGTCCATTTTTCTATGGCAATAACTATTACATGTTCACTACAGAAACTTTTAAAGATGTAAGATTAGTTGGTGCTCCCCCTTCTTCCATTGGTAAGTTTGGTGGAGATACTGACAATTGGATGTGGCCAAGACATACTGGAGATTTTAGTATGTTCAGAATTTATGCAGGTAAGGATAATAGACCAGCAGAATACTCTGAAGATAATGTACCTTTCAAACCAAGACATCACTTACCGGTATCTTTAAAAGGTGTAGACCAAGGTGATTTCACCATGGTATTTGGATTCCCAGGAAGAACTCAAGAATATCTTACTTCCTATGCCGTGGATTACACTTTAAATCAGGCCAACCCAAGAAAAATTTCTTTAAGAGAGAAAAGGCTGCAAATCATGGATTCAGATATGAAAGCCGATCATGCTGTTTGGATTAAATATGCTGCTAAATATGCTCGTGTAAGTAATTATCATAAAAAATGGATTGGGGAATCCAGAGGATTAAAAAGACTTAATGCCATTGATGTTAAAAAGCAACGAGAAACTGACTATCAAAAATGGGCTGATAATCAAGCTAAAAGAGGTAATCCTGGGTTTGAAAATTTGCTTGGTAAATATGAAAAAGCTTACTCAACCTATAGCCCATTGGTTGCTGCACAAGATTATCTATATGAGTCAGCTTTCGCTATTGAAATAGTTAGATTAGCTTATAGATTTAAGGACATTGAAACTTATGTAAATAGTGCTACAAAGGAAAAACCTGTTGATGAAAAAGTATTTGAACAAAAGAAAAATACCCTTTTAAAGCAGTTAGCATCACACTATAAAGATTACAATGCTCCTACTGATAAAAAAATAGCTTCGGCTATGTTGGAAATGTACAACAAGGGAATCCCTAAGGATTTTAGACCTGCTATCATGGACGAAATTATTGCCAAAGGATATGATAACTATGTAGAAAACATATTTAGCAAGTCAGTATTAAGAGACGAAAAAACCGCAACTGAGTTTGTTAATAAAATGACTCCTAAGTCCATTAAAAAATGGAAAAAAGATCCAGCTAACGTACTATTTCACGGACTCTATGACACCTATATAGAGAAGGTTTCTAGTAAGTTGAAAGATGTTAATTACGAGATTAGCCTTATGAATCGCACCTATTTGAAGGGATTAATGCAAATGCATAAAGACAAGCCTTTTTATCCCGATGCAAACTCTACCCTTAGAATAACTCATGGAAAGGTGGACAACTACAATCCGCGTGATGGAGTAATTTATAAGCATTACACTACTTTAGGAGGAATTATTGACAAAGGAAACCTTGGGGTTTATGATTATGTAGTTCCTAATAAACTGAAAGAGCTTTATGAAACTAAAGATTACGGCCAATATGCAGATGAAGCTGGTTATTTACCAGTATGTTTTACGGCTAGTAATCATACCACTGGTGGTAACTCAGGAAGCCCTGTTATTGACGCAGAAGGAAACCTAATCGGACTCAATTTCGATCGTAACTGGGAAGGAACAATGAGCGACATTATGTATGATCCTGAAATGTGTAGAAATATTGCTGTGGACATACGCTATGTACTTTTTATTGTAGATAAATATGCAGGAGCAGGATATCTAGTTGAAGAATTGGACCTAGTGAAATAGTAAATTATCTAAAAGATCGAGATTGACAAAAATGAAAGATGACCAAAATATATTGGAACAATTAGTTACGATCAATCTCGATCTTATTAAAAAAAGCTCTAGCCAATCTTTGCATAGCAGAAGTTTTCAAGTAAACGTAGAAGAACAAAGCGTTAGTCGAGACAATCTCATTAAATTGATGGAAGACGAACACCTAATCGAAACCGAATCTACACCCGACATTTATTTCTTAACCGAACATGGTTACAATACTCTAGAAGAAGGAAGTTTAAAAATTCAATTAGCAAGTGAACTAGAAAGCCGCCCAAGATTAACTTTAAACAATCTTGGAGAAGCAATAGAAAATTCTCAATCGAACCGCAAAAAAGTTTATGGAATCGTTTGGTTTGCTCTTTTTGCATTTACTGCGATTTCCACTTTTAGTTATCTAGGTACTAAAGATGAAAGCTCCACACCTACCCGACAATTCAAAAAAACAATTGTTGAGGATAGCACCAATGTAAACACTGTCCCTCAAGAACATAATTAACTATTAAATTTTGCAATCTGGTTAATCTATAGATTGACCTAACAAAAAAAAGGGATGCTCTTTCGAACATCCCTTTTCAATTATTGTAAGGTTAAGTAATTAGTTTCCTCCGTTAAGAATAACTTTTTGAGTAACCACTGGTACACCATCTGCAATTAAAGTACCTGCATAAACTCCTCTTCGAGCAGTAGATACATCAACTTGACCTTGTAATGCTTCAGCGTCCAAATCGTACTTATATGTTTGTCCACCATTCATGCTTTGCAATTCGAAAGTAAGTTTACTTACACCTCTTAAATCTGGGTAATAAATATTCAATTCCGAATTTGCAGGATTTGGAGCAAACTCCACAAAAATATCCCAACATGGGAACGGACGTATAATCACTCTAAATCTCTCTGTTGTTGTACAACCTGTTACCAAATCTGTAACCACAACGTAGTAAGCTCCTGAAGTGGACGGTGTAACTGTTAGACTACACGCCGTTTCACCGAACAAAATGTTGTCATCTTCGTCATACCATTGATAAACGTAATCAGTATCACACTGAACCGTCATCGTTGCACTATCACCAGGACAGATTGAAACTATCGGACTGGTAGTTCTAACTCTGAAGTTCACTTCTACTACTTCTGTAGTTGCAGTAGCTTCACATCCAGCTTCATTTGAAGCAGTTATGGTGTAAGTACCTTCTTCGTCAGTGGTAACTTCATGAACTCCGTATGCCAAGAAGTCTCC
>JAHDFW010000063.1:4745-19050 GCA_020627945.1 Cytophagales bacterium | reverse complement strand
ATCTAATGGACTAACAATATTTCAAATTAACTTATTGATTATATATGTGTATATTATAGTTGTTTTACTTGAGTTAGAATGTATATCTACTCCAAGGCCTTCAAAAAGATATTGTTTTGCACGATTGTGGAGAGGGGAGCTCTTTACTTTGACATTGTTAGAATTTAACTAAAGTGATACAACGAGTTTATTAAGACTTGCGTAAAACAACGCTAAGAGGTGAAAAACGCACCGTCATTTCTGATATTGCAGAGCAATAGTCAGAAATCTGGTGAGTCCAGTATAGTGCTAATTACCAGATTTCTGACTCTGTACTTCGTACAGATCAGAAATGACGGCACGTTTTGACCTTATTTTCGCTGTTTCAAAATGTTCGAACTAAGTACCAAGAAAAATACAAGTCCCCAGAAATACCGATTGATCTGGAATAACTCCCACGGCAATTAATATGATAATTAGTTTCTGTTTCATTTTTTATGGAACCTATGACCCGAATAAACGAAATTCTATTTATTCACCGATAAAGTTAGAAATTACCTACTTGATCAAAGTTTTTTAATTGCTGCTTCCTGAGTCCAACTTTCTCTTACTTTTATTCCAAAGATCAACCCTAATCAAAATGGCAAGGGCCATAAAGAATAGTGTTCCTAGTTTGTCGGTTTCTATAAGGTCATTGAGCAATAAATGAAAAATCAATACGGTCATGGAAAGGGTGGCTGCTACTCCAATATTTCGAAGTTCTTTGTCTTCCACTTCATGGTATACGCGTTGCCCGACAACCAAAATCGCAATACAGAGACTAAGGAATAATAATGAACCAAAGATGCCCTGCTCCGAAGCTACCATAATAAAGTAATTGTGTGTCGTAGATTTTTCGGGGTTGTCACTTACATAGGTTTCAAAGGAGCGTACAGCATAATGGCGATAGTTGTCATAAAAGCAGTTGGTACCAAATCCTAACCAAGGTCTAGCTGCAATCATGTTCTTGGCTGCAACCCAACGATAAATTCGCTCCATACCAGAAACATCTTCAAAGGAATAAGTTGCAGCAAGGTGACCGGCTATGTCTCCTTCATGGAAAATGGTTTTCTCAAAATTAGGTGCGTATTCTACATACTTATAATTCGAAAGAATGTAGGTCAATAATCCCGCTAGAACAATCAAGGCTGCTATGATCGTTGGTTTAATCAGTTTCCATTTCATTAGGAAATAAACAGCAACTATAATAATCAATGAAAGCCAACTTGCTCGAGTATAGGAGATTCCAACGGCAAAAATGAAGTAAAAGAACCCGTAGTTCAAAAGCCTGTATTTCCAGGTGCCTTTTGCGTACCACTTACGGGCAAAGAATACATAGGGCAAAATCGTTGCCATATACGTTCCGTAAATCACATGATTGTCGTAAAATGGTCCGTTGATGTAATTGGCCCAATAGAATTCGAAATTATGCGTGGCATGTCTAAACGTTATTATAAAGGATACGAGCAATGCTGGAACAAATAGTAACCAGAAAAGTAACTTAAAGTCCCGGACCTTCTTTATAAAAATCCCAGTTGCAAAGAAGAATGTTCCAATATACCAGTATTTAGAAACTAGATACTTTACAGAAATAACTAAGTCGGTAGAGTTCAATGTTACTGGAATTAACCACAAGAGTTGTGCAATCATAAACAATGACAGCGTATGGTGGTTGAACTTGAAATCGTAATTTTTTACTACAAAGGGTCTAAACAAAACAATCACCAGAAACAGGATCATCAAGGGTTCAGTGGGAAGTTCTACAAAGGCATTGCCACCTAGGTACACCGAAAAGGAGAGGGGTAAACATATGATTAAAAAGTAAAAGACTAGTTTATAATCAAGAATGGTAATTACCCCGCCAACTACCAAAAATGGAATGAGCAGAATGAAGTTTTGTTCAGTTATTATTGCAAGAAAAAGTGAAACAACAATCAGTGCAGATAAGGCGTAGAATACCTTAATCAGGTTTTTATCCAATTGTTCTTTCAGAGTAGCAAACACAACGAATCAGTTTTTGGAAAGGTTATTTTTGATCCAATAAATGCTTAACTTCTGACTGATAAAAGTTGATTATCAATACCAAAAGACAAGACAATAAGAATGTGACAGCTGTAGTCGCAACCACAATCACCCAACGTACAGGCTTAGACTTCTTTTCAGCTCTTATTGCATCCTCAATGATCGAGAGTGTTTGAAGCTGGTTGTTAATTGCCGATTTAGTCTGAAGATAACTTTCTTTTACGTCATTATACTCTTCAGCAACAGTTAGTAGTTGCTGGTCCAATGTTTTAACAATGTCCGCAGCAGCATTGAAATTGTCAAGGTCTAGTGCAATTAACTCCTTCTTAAGGTTTTCGACTTTACTGTTTTGTCCTTTAGCTTTTGCTGTAGCTAATTGTCCTTTGAGATTCACCACTTTCTGTGCCAATAATTTGCTTTCTTCATCCGGATTTAAGATTTGGTAGTTATTCTTAAGAACTTTCAAAGAATCTGTAATTTGGCCAAGTTGTAGGGCTTTGTTTTTAACATGTTCTTCGTACGTAGTCAATGTTTTTTTGTTGTTGTCCAACGTTGCTTTAAGGTTGATGTAGTTAACTTTACCAACCATAGTACGTACCATTTCCTCTGCAACACTATCACTCTGATCATAAATGCTTAACTCAATAGCACCTTGGTCGTTACGAATCACTTCCAGATTTTCACGAAACTCTTTCATTGCATCATACATCTGAAACTCAGAAGAATCAATTTTATAGTGATTCAGAAGGTCAAATTCTTTGATCATATCCTTCACAATCAAACTTGAGTTGGAGATCGAAATCAAACGATCTACATCATCGCTATGTCCGTAGATGTTGTAGTTCACATCCTTCATGTATAGTGTTCTTGAGTCCGCAAGTTTTGGGCTCAAAGGGTAGAAAATACATGTTGACTTATAGTAGTTTGGAAGAAGAAGTGAAATTATAGCACTTCCAATTGCTGCGATTGCGCAAACAATTATAATATGTTTTCTCCATTTTAGTAGCACAAGTATAACGTCTACTAGATTATTTTTATCCTGTGTATTTTCCATTCCGTTCTGTAATCCGCAAAAAATAAAAGCTGCTAAATTATACAATTAATGTTAATATATCGTTTGCCTTATCGTATTATTGTATTCACGCTCAAATTCTTTTTCAGCGATTAGAAAATTACTCGAAAATATCAGCTTTTTTGTGATCCTTAACATTGCTATTAAGCCGCTTTGGATCGTCATTGATAATCGCGTTCATGACATTGTGGGGAAAGGAGTTTTTGGGCGTTACGCTGCTTTGGTTAGTTTGGTCTCCTTGCTTTCTGTTTTTTATGATTTAGGGATCAGTCATTTCTCATCGCAAAGTATCTCAAAGGACAATTCTAACTTCAATAAACTGTTTCCCTCATTGTTGGTTCTTAGACTTTCGGTGTTGGTGGTATTGCCCTTTGTAATTCTCGGCATTGGATTTCTACTTGGCTATGAAGGAGAGGATTTAAGGTGGCTATTTATGATTGCCATTGCCCACAATTTATTTCAATGTGCACTTTTTTTTAGGGCAAAGCTACAGGCTTTTCAGCGATTCAAATTAGACTCAGTAGCTTCTGTTGCACAAAGGTTAATAATGGTTCTTGTAATTGCAGGAATTACACTTGGTTTTTCGGGGTGGTTTAATGATGCACTAGCAGGGTTGGAAGCTGCAAATAGTACAAGTACTTTGGTAGATTGGTATATACTGATTGAAGTAGGAACACATTTGATGGTATTTGTTTTACTCTTTGCCGTGGTAGTATGGCTCTTTGGATGGGTGAAATTCGAATTTGATCGAGCTTCAGTAGGTAAGGTTATCATGGGGTCATTGCCTTTTGCAGTAATGACTTTATTGTATTCCGTCAACGCACATTTTGACGTGTTAATGTTGGATCAATTGCATAGCAGCGAAGAAACTGGTTTATATAAAGGAGCAGTTAGACTTTATGAGTCAGGAATGATGTATCCATGGGTTTTGATGCCAATGTTCTTTGCCAAATTTGCATCCATTCAAGGTGATAAACAAAAAGCTCAAAACTTGATTAGAGTTGGAACTTTAGTAATGTTTTTACCTATGGTAATACTAGGATTAGTATTTATTTTCGCTCCAGAACCGCTATTCGTACTCTATTTTAAGCATGCAACCACGGATGTAGATACCATGCAGATGTTACTTGGAGTTCTTGGGTTTAGCTTTATCATTCATGGTTTCTCAGTAGTGTTCGGAACTTTCCTAAATGCTTCTGGATATGTGAAAAATGTTAACTGGATGGTGGCAATTTCTGTTTTAAGCAATGTGGTCTTGAATTGGATTTTTATTCCAAAGCAAGGAGCGGTTGCAGCAGCATGGACTACAGCATTGAGTACTGTGATTTTGTTTCTAGCTTATTTATATTTGCTGAAATTTAAAGCGAAAATGTCTGCTAATTTTTCTTTGCTTGGAAGAATGGCAATTATTACTGGTTTAACTGGAACATTAATGTACTTCTTAAGCGACTTTAATTTGTGGTGGATTTATAACTGGATCATTATAGGAAGCACGGTTGGGGTATTAGCATTGGTTTTAGGGTTTTTCAAAAAATCCCTCTATGTATTAGAAGAGTAGAATACAAGAATTGAGTTGAAGATCGCAATTAACACGAGGTTTTTACTACCTAATCAAACAGAAGGTATAGGTAGGTATACAGAGGAGATTGTTCAAAGAATGGTTGAGCTTTGTCCGAATGATGAATTTTACTTACTCTTCGATCGGGAGATAGAAAGTTTACCAGAATGGACTTCACGAGATAATGTTACCATAAAGGTGATTAGTCCTCCTGCACGTCATCCAATCCTTTGGAAGATTTGGTATGAAATTTCCGTTCCCAAAGCCTTGAAAAAGATAGGTGCAGAGCTCTTTATTTCTATGGATGGTTATACCAGTATTAAGGCAAAAATTCCTAAGGTTACGGTTGTTCATGATTTAGCGTTCGAACATTATCCTAAAAGTATTCCTTCTTCTGCGTCCAAGTTTATGCGTAAGAATAGTCCGAAATATGTGGATACCTCAGATTTAGTAGTTACGGTTTCAGAAGCCTCTAAAAAGGATCTTGAAGAGACCTATGGTACTGCACCGGATAAAATCGAAGTGGTTTATAATGCCGTTGAACCAGAGTTTGAAAACATACCTGCCGAGTTAGATGAGAAAAACGATGCTTGGATTGATACACTCACGGGAGGGGAAAAGTATTTTCTTTACGTTGGATCAATCCACCCAAGGAAGAATTTGGTAAGAATGTTAGCAGCTTTTGACACGTTTAGAAGTCGAGATTTTAGGAAGTTTAAATTAGTAATTACTGGGCGGAAGTTGTTCATGACTGAAGAATTGGAAGAAACGTATCAGGGTATGAAACATAAACAAGATGTAATTTTTACAGATTATGTAAGTCGCGATCAGATTGCAAGTTTATATCAGAATGCTTTTAGTTCAGTGTATGTTTCAATTCTAGAGGGGTTCGGAATTCCTATTATTGAATCTCAGGTTCATGGATGTCCGGTTATAACTTCCAATTGTTCTTCAATGGCTGAAGTTGCTGGCACTTCTGCGGTGTTGGCAAATCCGTTTGAGGTGAAATCAATCACAGGTGCTTTTGGTGAAATGGTAAATACGCCAGGACTTCGAGATTCTTTAGTTTATAAAGGGATGGAAAATGTAAAACGATTTTCATGGGATGATTCAGCAGCTAAATTCGTATCTTTAATGGAGCGTTTTCGAAAATAGCACCGCTCTATACCTTGGCTAAATATTATAAAATACCATTTATTGTTCCAATAATGTTTCCAAAGGCGACTTGGAGCATGCCTGATACAGGTTTTAAAAGACTGTATCTAACCTTTGATGATGGACCACAACCAAAGGTGACAGAGTATACTTTAGGAGTTTTAGACGAGTTCAATGCCAAGGCAACATTCTTTTGTGTAGGAGCAAACATTGAGCGATACCCAGATATATTCCAGCAGGTTAAAGAGCATGGACATAGTGTTGGTAATCATACATTCAATCATGCGGATGGTTGGAAGTATTCTTGGTTAGATTATCAAGCATCGATAGATAAGTGTCAAGAGTTGACCCAATCAACGTTGTTTCGTCCGCCCTATGGTAAACTCACATATCCAAAGTATCGAAAGTTGACCAAGAGGTTTAGAGTGATAATGTGGGATGTATTAACCTATGATTTTGATCAAGAATTGGACTTAGAGCAAGCATGGGAGAACATTGTTAAGCACACACGTGACGGATCAATTATCGTAATGCATGATTCGGTAAAGTCAATTAAGAACCTTAAGATTTTATTACCAAGGATTTTAGAACATTACTCCAAAAGAGGATTTCAATTTTGTAGTTTATAGTGGATTATTTAGAGGGAATAGTAATATGTGTTTCAGTAATTGGTTTGCCAATTACTATAATTGGATTTATATTTCTCATTGCAAGTTCCTTTAATTATAGGTTTGAGTCTAAACCTGATCAGTTAAAGAGATTTCCACGTATTGCTATTATAGTTGCCATGCGCAACGAAGAACAGAATATTGAGTCCTGTTTAAAAAGTCTCTTAGCATTAGATTACCCAGAGGATAAGTTTAGAATTTTGGTAGGTAACGATGACTCTACGGATAATTCTAAACAAGTGGTAGAGCAGATTAAGCAACGATATCCAAAAATTGAGTTATTTGATATTCCTCAAGACTACACAACACATGTAGGAAAGCAGAATGTACTTTCTTTTCTAGGAGATCAGGTTAATGAGGAACTCATAGCCTTTGCCGATGCTGATGTTGAAGTTAATCCAAACTGGTTAAAAGCTTTGGCTTCGCACTTTGAAGAGGGCACAGTACAAATTGTAACAGGAGTTACTACGATTGGTAATGCAACTTATCAGAACATGGATTGGTTGTATGCTTTAGGCATGGTCAAAACCGTGTCAGACTTGGAAATTCCAGTTACAGCGATGGGTAATAATATGATGGTTCGTAAGAGTGCCTATGATAAAGTAGGAGGTTACAGGTCTCTTCCATCTTCCATTGTGGAGGACTTTGATTTTTTTCATTTCCTATTGAAAGAATTTCCGAAAGGATTTAGAAATCTGTTTGATACAAATTCACATGCTTCCACAAAAGGTATCAAAGGTTTAGGAAACCTCTTAATGCAACGTAAGCGTTGGATGAAAGGAGCAATGAAATTAGTTTGGCCCATTAAGACCTTGTTAATATTTAACAGTCTCTTTTATGTAATTGTTATTGCTTTGGCTTTCTTTCAACCACGAATTGCCAATTGGTTCTTTTGGATCAAATTTTCAATGCAAGGCTTATATATTGGGATTTTATTGGTGAAGCTTAAACAACGCGTTTCTATTTTTTCTTTTCTGACGTATGAAATTTATTCGGTTATAAATACGCTGCTTTTATTCATCGTTTATTTGTTGCCCATTAAAATAAATTGGAAGGGAAGGCAGTATTAAAGGTCGTCTAAAAAAAACTTTTGTTTAGTTTTGCAGCATGATAGATACGCATGCACATATTTATGTTCATCAATTCGATGAAGATCGAGAAGAAGTGGTGAAACGAGCCCAAGAATCTGGCGTTGAGAAGATCTTGTTACCAAATATAGACATTGATTCTTTTCAGGCAATGATGGATTTATCTGAGAAATATCCAGGGTTTTGTTTGCCGATGGCGGGACTGCATCCTTGCGATGTTAAAGAAAACTATGAGGAAGCTTTAGGTCAAGTTGAAAAATGGTTGGAAGGAGATCAACAATTCGTTGGAGTAGGGGAAACAGGCATAGATTTATATTGGGATAAAACCTTTGTTGAAGAGCAGAAAATTGCTTTTCAGAAACATTTACAATGGGGTAAGAAGTATAAGCTTCCAGTAGTAGTACACATTAGAGATTCTTTTGACGAAGTCTTTGAAGTAGTTGAAAAAGAAGCAGGAGAAGGATTGCATGGAGTATTTCATTGTTTTACAGGAACAGTAGACCAAGCTCATCGAGCAATAGAGTTGGGGTTTGATTTAGGGTTAGGAGGAGTTTTGACCTTCAAAAAATCAGGGTTGGATGCAACCATCTCGCAGGTTGATATAGAGCATTTAGTAATTGAAACGGATAGTCCATATTTGGCACCAACACCTTATCGTGGGAAACGTAATGAACCTTCATATGTCGTGAAAGTTGCTGAAAAGTTAGCAGAGGTTAAGAATCTTTCTGTTGAAGAAGTGCAAAAGATTACCACAAACAATGCTAAACGTATTTTTAATTTAAGCTAGTCTAATAAGAGAAAAATGAGCCTTTCATTGGAAACATACGAAGTAGATATTGAAACCGGTGCTGTAAAAGGTCAGGAAGCTAAAATATTGATGATCTATACTGGAGGTACATTCGGGATGGTTATGAGTGAGTCAGGAAGCTTTGAACCTTTTGACTTTCAGAATATTCCTCAGTATGTACCAGAGTTAAAGCTATTTGAATTTTCCCTAAAGGTTATTGCACTTAAAGACCCAATAGACTCATCGGACATGTCACCGATGTATTGGATTAAGATTGCAAGTATCATAAAGGATAATTATGATAATTATGATGGGTTTGTTGTTCTTCACGGCACAGATACCATGGCTTATAGTGCCTCGGCACTAAGTTTTTTACTCGAAAATCTTAGTAAACCAGTAGTTTTCACTGGAGCTCAAATTCCGATAGGAGAGATTCGTTCCGATGCTAGAGATAACCTAATTTCATCTTTAGAAATTGCCGTGCAAAAAAATGAGAATGGTGGTGCAATGGTTCCAGAGGTTTGTATCTTTTTTGACAAATTATTGTTGAGAGGGAATCGCGCAAAGAAGTTTGAAAGTTCACATTTTGATGCATTCAAGTCTGAGAATTTTCCGGAACTTGCAGAAGCAGGAGTTCATATTGACTTTAGGGAAGAGGTAATCTACAAACCTAATAACAAGGATCTGATTGCACATCTGAAAATGTCTGAACACGTTGTGATTCTAAAGTTATTTCCAGGAATAACGGAAGCGTATGTGCGAGGTATTTGTGAACTACCAGAATTGCGAGGTTTGGTTATTGAGACGTATGGTTCAGGAAATGCTCCTTCCGCACCATGGTTTAAAAAAGTTCTTCAAGAGCTAGATCAGAGACAAATAGTAGTTCTAAATGTATCACAATGCGATGAAGGAACTGTTGAACAAGGCAGATATGAATCTAGTCAAGTCTTTTTGGATAATAATGTAATCAGTGGAAAAGATATCACATTAGAAGCCGCAGTAACTAAATTGATGTATTTGCTGGAAAACCATCCGCTAGATATTGTTAGAAGAGGAGTTGGAAGATCTATACGAGGAGAACAATCAGGAGAACAGTATTAGTGGTGTTTTGAGCAAGAGTTTTGAGCAAGAGTTTTGAGCAAGAGTATCGAGGAGATTCTTAATAATAATTCTCGATCCTATTGCTTATTACTCAAAACCTCTTGCTCCCAACTTTATACTCTTACACCAATGAAGCAAATATCATCTAGCTGTTCTTCATCCATTTTCCATTCCGTGTATGCTCTTTCAAGAACTTCTTTTTGTTCCTGCATAGGTAAGTGATGATTCTTTAGTAGAATGTCTCTTAATTTACGGTAGGTGAACTTGAATTTGTCTGGCCCTCCAAATTGATCTGCGTATCCATCCGAGAAAATGTAAACCAAGTCGTCTTTCTCCAATTGAATCGTATGATTTTCAAACTCTGGAATTTTCTTACGCTTAAATCTTCCGATAGGTCGCTTAGTAGCCTTAACAATTTCAATTTCGTTATTGCGAAGTAAGTAAAGCGGATTGTATGCACCTGCATATTCTAATATACGGGTTTCTGTATCAAGGCAGCACATCGCAATGTCCATTCCATCCTTCACTTCCGCACCAGTGGTAGTAGAGCTTATTACATGCTCGGTAAGTGCATTCAGAATTGCAGAAGGCTTTAGAATATTCTGTTCAAGAACAATCTTCTTTAAGCCATTGTCCCCAAGAATACTCATAAAAGCACCAGGAACCCCGTGACCAGTACAATCGACTGCAGCAAATAGAACCTTTTTTCCAACTCGCTCCATCCAATAGAAATCTCCAGATACAATATCCTTAGGATGATAAATTACGAACGAGTCTTGAAGGTTTTCTTTAAAATAATCATGACTAGGAAGAATAGCTTCTTGGATTCGTTTTGCATATTTGATGGAATCTAGAATCTCGTGATTCTTCTTTTGCAGGATTTCATTATTTTCCTTAAGTAGAGCCTTATACTTCAGTTTAATATACAAGATAATGAACGCAAGAATGTTCATGCTAAATGTAATATTCACCAAAGGAAAATAGTGAGTTTCCATATTATCTACCCCAACGTAGTAGATTGTCCCAACCATTATCAAAAGTGATGTTACGGTATAGAACACCAAATAATCCATCCTGTTGAACGAAAAACCTACTGCCGTAAGTACGATATAGTATCCTACCACGTATTCAGGTTTATAATTGTTCACATACATTATGAATAGGAACCAAAGAGTGTTTAAGTAAAGCGAGATATTACTGATTTGCATAAAACGCTTAACCGATATTTTTCCTAGCAATTGAAGAATTAATGGTATGATGGCCATCATTGCTATGAAGATTCTATGAGAGAGATAATCTTTAGCACCTTCTACAAATTGGGTATAAATCCAATAATAGAACGGATGCATTACAAACGTAAACACCGATAACACCTGGTAAATCATTACCTCTTCGGCGTGTTTGAAAAAGTCTCTTATTTTAGTTCCTATCCCCATGTTTACTTTTTATTAGAAACTATTTAATTAGTTACAAGTAGCAATTATTTCTTTTTTGATGGTATAAAATAAAGTATGAACGCAATTATGATCAGTACTAAAGCCAAAACAGATAACATCCAAGGTGGTTTAGGCCCAGAAGTGATTTGTCCCGCTACGTAATGACTTATCAATAGTAGAGTCGTGTTTGGGATCATTAAGGTTAGAAATGCCAGTACATTGGCACCCTTGTTATCTTGATCCCTAAGGGCAAAATGTGTAATGGTAAAAGCTCCAATTCCAATTCCAATCAGCCCAGCTCCAACTATTTTTTTTAAAGCCTCCATTAAAATTAGAATTCTAGAATTAAAGTCATTGATTTGAGCAGCATCCATTTCCATAAATGCATAATGGTAATCCATCATATTATTTTTGAAGAAATAAAGAGCTCCAAATCCAATGGCAATTATCGCATTCACGTAATAAAGCCAAACTGATATTTTTTTAGTGTTCATGTGGTAAGTTTAAGGTTAAGTTATAGTGCTTGTATAGTTTAGTAAAGTGGTGAAAAGGGAGCATATCCTGTCGAATACGTTTGGATTTCTGCTCCCAATCTGTTTTTGAGTTATAGAACTTCTACTTTTCCAGTATGAAAATCATAATAAGCAGGTACAATTTTTAGTCCATTAGACGTAGCATTACTGATAATCTCAGAACGCTCAACTAGTGCTTTAGCGTTTGCTATAGCGTTACGTTTCACTACATCATTTACTTCCTTAGAATCTCCATTATGGATCGCTGGGGTAATATGATAGAGTAGGTGGTTAAGGTTGTGTCCATTGTCACCTCCAGCCAACGCAGCAGTAACGGCACCACAACTATCATGTCCCAAAACCATTATCAATTTACATCCAATGTGAGCAACAGCATATTCAATACTAGCTACACTTGAGATATTAGCTACATTTCCAGCAACTCTTGCCACAAATACTTCACCTGCGTTTGCATCAAAAATAGATTCAGGGATTACTCTTGAATCAGCGCAACTCAATATAATAGAGTGAGGTTCCTGCCCTCCAGTAAGGCCAGCTCTAATATCTGCAGTGGTACCAACACTTTCTTTATCTTGAACATAGCGTTCGTTTCCTTCCATCAGGAGTTTTAATGATTCGTCAGCAGTTAATTTCATGATTGTATTTAATTAAAATTTTCAGGTTACAATATCTATAATTAATTTCGATTAGTCAAACAGAAGTTTATGGAATTAGATGCAATATATTTGATTTTGGCGGGTATAGTTGGAGGCTTTGTCGCTGGTTTATTGGGAATTGGAGGAGGACTCATATATATTTTAGTTTTACCTATATTTTTAACAAAATATGGCGTATGCTCAGATAAATTAGTGCCTTATATCATTGCGAACTCCATAATTACAGTGCTCATGGTATCTCTTTCAGCCAATGTTAAACGGGTTATAAATGGAACTTTTCAGTGGAAAGAAGTTGGGTATATCGGTTTTTTTGGAGCTTGCTCTTCTGTTTTGTGCATGCAGTTTATTGTACAATCCCAATGGTATTCAAAATTGTATTTCAACATTGTTGTATCGCTTCTAATGCTATTTATGTTGATTCGGATGGTGAAGGAATTTAAAACTGAAAAGAAAGAAGGGGGCGTTGTGCAACTGATGATTGTAGGAATCCTTGCTGGTGCAGCATCTGCTTTGTCTGGTCTTGGAGGAGGTGTAATAGTGGTACCCATGATGCTATATCTTTTTGCAATGGACGTAAAAAAGGCAAAAACGATTTCCTTAGGGGTTATTGGAGTTATGGCACTTTCGTTGACGGTGAAAAATTTGCTTTGGGGTGACTTGTGTACGGAACCAATTGATTACTCGATCGGATATATAATAGCTCCGGTGACAGCAATGTTGGCTATTGGAGTTGTAATAGGAACACAAATAGGAGTGAAAGTTTCTGAAAAAATGAATTCAAAACACCTTAAAATGTTATTTGCCTTGATGCTTTTAATAGTTATTGTCAAGAAGTTTTATGAAATTGCAACCGAATTACAATGGCTATAATTTTAAGTATAGAAACATCAACAAAAGTGTGTTCTGTAGCCTTGCACAGAGCAGGTGAGTTGTTGGCAATGCGTGAAGGATTTGAAGCAAATTCGCACTCGGAAACACTTGTAGATTTTATTAAAGAGGTTCTTAGAGAAAGTGAGCTTTCTGAAAAAGATTTGAATACAATTGCAGTATCGAAAGGACCAGGCTCTTACACTGGATTAAGAATTGGAGTATCAACAGCTAAGGGGTTAGCTTATGCACTAGATCTTCCCATAGTGGCAGTAGAAACCATGGAAAGTTTAGCGATGCATGGTAAAGAGAAAGCCGGAATTGAAGATGGATTAATCATTCCGATGATCGATGCCAGACGAATGGAAGTATACTGTGGGGTTTATAATCAAGATTTGGAGACGATTAATAAGGTTTCAGCGGAAATTATTGATGAACAAAGTTTTGAGAAACAATTACAAGAAGGTAACGTATATTTCTTTGGGAATGGTGCTGACAAATGTAAGGGAACCATTACTCACCCAAATGCTGTTTTTATAGAAGATGTATATACATCAGCGAAGCAGGTTGGAACTTTGGCGTACGAAAAATTCAAACGAGAAGAGTTTGAAGACTTGGCATATTTTGAGCCATATTACCTTAAAGAGTTTATGACCAAGCCATCTAAAAAGAAGTTGTTGTAATACAGTTAACATTAAGAAGAAGAGATGAGTCAAGATATAGAAAAAATTGTAGAAAAAATTAAAAATAGACCGCTTACTACTTTGAACCTTGAGGAATACTTGGTGAAAGGTGAGCGAGTGGTATTTGATTTAAAAGACAACTTGTTTAAAGGTTTGATTCTTCGTGAAAAGGATTTTCGTGCTTTCATTAAGGAACATGACTGGACACAATATGAGGGGAAACATGTTGCAATAACGTGTACTGCAGATGCAATTATTCCTAAATGGGCATATATGTTGGTCATGGTTAAGTTAGAACCACATGCCGAAACCGTCTTGTTCGGAACGCTGGAGGATCTTGATAGAGAATTGTTTAGGCAAGCACTAAGTGCGATTAATATTGATGAATTTCAGGATGCAAAACTTGTGGTTAAGGGATGTGGGGAAGAAAGCGTTCCAGATTTTGCATATGTTGAGATAACACGTCTATTAAGACCAGTAGTATTTAGCTTGTTCTATGGAGAGCCATGCAGTACGGTGCCTCTTTATAAAAAGAAGGTTGTCAAATAACCTTTTTAAGCATTTTAAGGGATCCAATGACCACGTTTGATTTATCGCAATTTGACCGATTAGGTCATAGTGTGGTAGACGGTTTATATTCCGTAAAAGAGTTGGAATTACT
>JAHDFW010000063.1:0-4645 GCA_020627945.1 Cytophagales bacterium | reverse complement strand
TTGGTGTTCAACCGCCAAACGAAATTTTGGAAAATACCGTTACGATTAGAATTCATTTGGACGATACAAACGAAACAAATGGAGCACTTTCAGTAATTCCAGAAAGTCATTTAAGTGGAGTTGTAGATATAAAGCAATTCAATTCCAAAGAACATAAACAGCATTTGTGTAAAGTGAAAAGAGGAGGGATAATGCTCATGAAACCTTTGACTTTACATGCATCAAAAAGATCCATAGGAGCTGTGACAAGTAGGAGAGTGGTGCATTTAGAGTTTTGTAATAGAGATTTAGAACAGCCCTTGAGGTGGTTGGAGAAGTTAAGTGTATTTAATGCCAGACTGAATTAAATCTTCGTAATTCGCAAATCAAGAACTCTTTTGTGTTACTGTTAGATAAGTCTTAACTTTATAGGTGAATACTTGGAATTCCGTTTAATTGGGTAATGTTATACATTCTTCAAAAATCTTTACTTTCAAAATGAAGTCGTTACTAACAATTAGATGATAAGAATTATGAACTGTTTTACACTTAGTGCGCTTACAATTTTTGGCCTTTTTTTTGTGTCGTGCGGTAACGAAAAAGCTAACTCCACAACGGAACAAAACACGGTCAGTTCAAGAAATAATAGCTCCACAGTGGACTCTATTACTAGAATAGTAACTAATAACGAGCCAAGTACAACTATCGATACTTCTGTTGTAAAAGAAGAAGAAGTTAGTCCAAAACAATTGAAGTCTGGTGATTATGCCGTAGTTAAAGGGATTCTGAACAGAGTGGAAGAATCAGAATATGGTCCTTCTTGGCTTAGAGTAGACGTAAACGGAACTTTTATGAAATTTGAAGGTAGTTATGCGAAAGGACAGGATTCGATGATAGGTCAAGAACTGGTCATTACATACGTGTACTTAGAATTTTTGAACGAAGCAGACATACATTTGAATGATACCTCCGTCCGAAGTGGGTGGGATGGTGGAGGCATTGTCACCGAGGAAGACAAAAACCAACCTGGCCTTCAAAAAGTGGAGGGAGTCATTTCATGGACTTCACATGAATATGGCGTGTCGGGAGATATTTCACCTAGTGAGTATGGTTTAATAAAGGCAGATGGAACGAAAATAAAAATTACAGGGAGGGTGTACGAGGAACTCTTCTTAAAACTCAATGGAAAGCAAGCCTCGGTTTATTATTATCCCTCATCCGAAATGTTGGTTTCCACCATCAACAACCCGCTCAAAAAGAAGGATTCACAAACTAAACTTGACTTTATTCGAGAGAAATCGAGTACTATTACAAACAATATTGAGGCTCAAAAGTATACCAATACAGAATTTGAGATAGATGGAAATAGTGCAGTAGCACGTTATAAGCGAGCCATGGATGGTGATGAGCTGCGATTTATGTCGTTGTCTTATGATTCTGGTTATGGGAGCGTTAAAACCTCCTATTATTTTTGGGGTGGTCAGTTAATTTTCGAGTTCATAGAAGAATTCGCTAGGGTAGACGATAAGGATAAAGTCTACGAGAAGAGAAACTATTACTATGACATGGAGCACATCCATTCACTTGAAAGAGAATTGAGCGGATCAGGAGGTTATGAAGCAGTCAAAAAACAACTCTCTAATAAGCAACAAACAACACTACCGCCTGGACAACCATTTAATTTAGATTTAATCGCAACTTATTTTGACGTCAGTGAAAAAAGAGCAAAAAGATATCCGTACATCTTTTTTCCAGATGACAACAGATAGCTATAAAAAACGAGTTACAGTAAGGTATCTCAAATAATAGCGATGTTATGATTTTGTAGCTTTTCCTCTGCCAGTGAGTTAGCTAAGTGGTAAATCTTTAAGTATATTGCTCTTAAAGCGCTGCGATTCATATATTTAAACGTTGTCCTTAATTACAGGTTATGAAAATTACTTCTTTAATTTTTTTCTTGGTTGGTGTCTTTCTTCTTGGGTTTGATGATTATGAAGTGCTTTACAAAGCCTTAGGCGCTTTGTTTTTACTACTAAGCATTCTAACCTCTCTTTTCATTAAACGAAAGATTAAATACAAAGTCCTATTAATAATCTCATACATTGTTCTTGCCATACCCTTAGCACTAGTCTCCAATAAAATTGATAATCACATACTAAACCCATTATTTAATCAAAAAGTTGAATTTGTATTTAACAAAGAGTTTGAAGGAGAAGTATTAATTGTATTTCCAGTTGAGGAAGGAATACCGGTTAAATATAATAATGACGGAGTTGAGTCGATAAAAATCCCATCAAATGGAATACTATTCTATCAAGGGTATTTGAAACAAAGAACTACTAACTGGTCATTTAAAATAGAAGGCGATAAAAATCAAATCGAAGTATTGAAACCATTCCATAAATTGGAAATAACAGAAACTAACAAGACCTTTATTGTGCCATCAGATAAAAATTACTATAGCTATTTATTGGGAACCTATGGTGATGATTATATAGGTAGACAAATAGTAGTAAGTAAAAATCAAGCGACTGATATTAATCCTAATATTTTTAGTGACCATAGAAACTTTATACTTGACTCATTAGCAATTTTAAAAATAGGAACAGAAACAAGTACAGGTAAGACATAGCAATTAAAGCGTTCGGAGGTTACAGAAAGTTTTGTATTTTTAAGCAACCGCTCCAAAACGAAACAACAAATTGAAGAAAAATAGAAAGTGAATTACAAAAACTCAATAATCGGAAGTTCAGTTGCATTTATTATCGCGACAAGTTGTTGTTGGCTTCCTGCATTATTGATAACAATTGGAGGAGGAAGCACATTACTTGGTATAAGTAGTGGGCTAGAGAAGTATAGTGGTGTTTTTATGGCGCTCGGAATAGGGTTGTTGGGCTTTGGAATTTATCAATACAAAAGTAAAAAAGGGAGATCTGCAAATAAAGAAGCAATTTTACAATCAAAAATAACCTGCCCAGAATGTAGTCATACGAAAGAAGAGACGATGTCGACAAACTCCTGCCAATATTTTTACGAATGCGAAAACTGTAAAACCTTATTGAAACCAACAGGAAATGATTGTTGCGTTTATTGTAGTTATGGGACCGTTGCATGTCCGCCAATTCAATTAAACCAAAATTGCTGCTAAATTCTAAAAGTGTGATATGAGAATCGAATAACTCATAAAAAGCACAGTAGTAAACAATAGTTATAAAGCATATAGGGCTATTTCTAGACTTTATACATGGAATGCTAATAATCGATATTATGAAAATAGTACCGACCACTATTTTCATTATTTTCTATTTATGAAAATATAAATATTTATATTTGTGTTATTTGTTAATTTCGAAAATATGGATTTACAAGATTTCATTTCAGGGGAGTATATTAAGCAAATTGAATATAAATCATTCTCTCCAGAAAAAATCAATCACGAATGGATCGTGTCAACTCCCGAGGTGAATAAATTATTAGCAGAAGCAAATAGATTGATTGGAGAATTAAATGCATTCTCTCAAATAATACCTGATGTTGACTTTTTTATTACAATGCATATTCTGAAAGAGGCTACAACCTCAAGTAGAATTGAGGGAACCAAGACGAACATGGAGGAAGCTCTCGTGAAAGAAGAAGACATTACCCCTGAAAAGAGAGATGACTGGGCTGAAGTTCAAAATTATATAAAAGCCATTAATACCTCTATTGAAGAATTAGAAAAGCTTCCTATTTCAAACAGGTTAATTAAAAAAACGCATAAAACACTTTTGTCAGGTGTTAGAGGGAAACATAAAATACCTGGTGAATTTAGAACAAGTCAAAATTGGATAGGAGCTACCTTAAAAGACGCAATTTTCATACCTCCTCATCATTCGGAAGTGACAGAGCTAATGAGTGATTTAGAAAAGTTCATTAATGAGGATGAATATCATGTTCCTCATCTAATTAAAATAGCTATCGTACATTATCAATTTGAAACAATCCACCCGTTCCTTGATGGGAATGGTAGATTACTTATTACTCTCTACTTGGTAAGCAATAATGTATTAAAGAAACCGTCCCTTTACTTATCTGACTTCTTTGAAAAACACAAAGGCTACTACTATGACAACTTAATGACGGTTCGTTTAACAAGTAACCTGACTCAATGGATTAAATTTTTCTTGGTTGGTGTAATAGAAACTTCAAAAGAATCCATCCAAGTGTTTAGAGATATTATTGCTCTGAAAACAGATCTTGAGAATAAACGATTACCAACATTAGGAAGCAGAGTCGAAAAAGCACAATTGTTATTAAAGCAATTGTTTCAAGTTCCCATTACAGATTCCAAACAGGTCTCAGAACTTTTACAAATCTCTCCTTCAACAGCCAACAGACTCATTAAAGATTTAATTGAGCTCAATATCTTATTTGAACTTACAGGGTATAAGCGAAACAGAAAATATATGTTCCGAGAGTATTTCAAGATATTTCATAGGAACTAGAAAAGAAAAACTAAATACAACAAGGTGTATAGGTAGCAGCCTTTCTACCACGTTTCACTTCGCAAAACAAGAACTCTTTTGTGTTATTATTAGATAAGCCTTAACTTTAAAGGTGAATAAACTGACCCGATATATGTCGAGTTCTGCTTTACTACAGTAAAACATAATACGTTTATAGCGGT
>JAHDFW010000062.1 GCA_020627945.1 Cytophagales bacterium | reverse complement strand
CTAGCACTCAACTGCTGAGCAAAAACACCAGTTATACTGGCAAGTATTAATACTATGACTATGGAAACTCTTTTCATAGTCTTAAGTTAGTTTTTCTTTAGTTCTCATTGGTTGATTAGAATGGTCTTTTAGCAAATACGATACTCCAACGGTTAGTTGACGACTATGTCGTTCCCAGTTGCTTCTCAGAGGAGGTTGGTATTTAATTAAATCTTGGAGACCTCGGTAATAGGTCACTTTTACATTAAACTTGTTGGAAAGAACAATTTCTAGACCTGTTATATACCCGTAATCAAAAGTTTGTCGCCTATCCCCAAGACCTAGTTTAAAGTCAATTTGCTGATCTTGAAAGCGTAACCACATTGTTCCATGAAAAAGCGTCAACAGACTGATTCGACTTCCAATAAAAAATTTAACTCGTTTAAAACCAATAGCAAGATTGGGTTGTATTCCCACATAATAATAGTGGTAGTGATATTGTTCTGAAAAATCGCCAAAGGGTAAATTTAAATCTGGAATGAAGTTCGTATCATTGATAATTCCTGAGGTTGTTAAGTTTCCACTAATTCTAGAAATAAGAAGATCAGAATTAAATTCCATCTGATCATTTAATGGTACATGTATTTCTAAACCAAAATTGCCTGACAGTTTAGGCGAATAATTAACTACACCTGCATAATCATAATAATCTGTGTCTAGTAGCTTACTCCCTCCAACATCCAACCTAGCACTCAACTGCTGAGCGAAAGAACCAGTTATGCTGGCAAGTATTAATCCTATAATTACAAGACCTTTTTTCATTACTTTTTTTGTTTGGCATAATCTTTCAATTGATACTCTATTCCTATTGTGAATTGCCTGTTTTTATTATTAATTTTTATCCTATTGGAATAATTCTTAGTGAAGTCACAAAGACCTTGATAATAGTTTAGTTTCAAGTTGGTTTTTGAATTAATTGGATAAATAGTTCCGATAGACAAACCATAATCAATTTTGCCAAACAAAGTATTACCATAACCAAAAACCCAACGTGTCCTTTGTCGTAAATCAGTCTTGACATGATGGTACACCATAATACCTAATCTTCCCCCAATATAGACCTTAAAAGTATTCTTTGTAATATAATATTCGGGTTGTAAACATATAAAAGCGTTCCGATTGATTGTTGATTCAGTAAACGGCCCCCATCCCAACATTGTTTCGAGAATTAAAGGGAGTTCAGCGACTATATCTTGGTTAGATTCATCTATGATCCCAAATGCATAAATCTTACCATTAATATTAGATATTAACAAGTCAAAATTTAAACCTGAACGTTCGGTTAGAGGTTTGTTTAAGCCTATCCCGAGGTTAAAGGAAGGCTTTGCTGATGTTCTATAATAACTTGCATGAGGGTATTTGTCATAGCTAATATTACTCCCTCCAACATCCAACCTAGCACTCAGCCTTTGAGCAAAAACAAAGTTTCGACCAAGCAGAATGATTAATATGATTAGAATAGATTTTTTCATGAGGTATTCAAGATACAAAATCTTATTGATTCGATTTTAGTAATTCAACATCCTTCTTGAGTTGCTCGTTTTCCTTTTTTAGTTCGATCATGTAGAGTGTGAGCTCCTCTATTTTGCGGAGCAGAATGGCATCCATTTCACCAACATCGAGTCCTTCAGATTTTACCGCAGCTTCCGAAGGAACATCTGGTAAATGGTTATTTTCTTTTATGAATTTTTCCACCTCGGTAAGCGGTCGAAGTTGGTAGTTTTCATCAAATACATAGTCAGCCCAATTGTCTATCGTAACTACTGCGTGCGTACATACTATTTTACCATCCACTGCAAGTTTGTAATTTGTATGGTTTCTTGGATATCGTTCTCCTATCAACACAGAAGAGGTCACTTTACCTAAAAACTCCACATTTGTAGAACCTCCAAAACGAACCAAATTGCTAGAAAATGTAACATCTCCACCAAATTTCGAAGTTCCAACATTATGAAAAGTCGCTGAAGGGGTAGACGTACCCAATCCAACCGCTGCATTCGGATCACAAATAAATGTGGTAAATTCTCTACTAGAAAGATCTTGAGTTTCTGGTGTATTAGCCCACATTTTCCAAACATTATTTTCTTTAATGGATTGGTCACATTCTTGTCCGTTTAACGGTGGGTTTGGACCTCCATCCGTTGGTCTTGCATTTGCAGGTTCGATAATAATTGGAAACTCAACCTTTGGTAACCTAGCTAATTCCGGGCAAGGAAACATAGGTTCAACAACGATCTTACCCGCAGGTGCTCCCTCACGCCAAATAACTTCTAGTTCGCTAGAGCTTTTTACCGTCTCGTGAACATTACCAGAAGAAACATCTATTCCGTCTACTTTGTCCGCTCCCGTAATCTGCCATCTAAATTCGTTTTGGCCTTCATTACTTACCAATTGATATCGTTCTAACTCTCCTGCCTTAACCTGATGTTTACCGTCAATTCGAAAATTCTGACAATCTGCATTCTGGCCGTTTTGGGCAAAAGCTGCATTTAATACGAAAAGAAGAAGGAATACTGTGATTGTAAACTTGTACATAGTTGTGTATTTGATGATTTATCGTAAATATAAATTCATACAATATATGTTTATTTTATATTAAAAGCAAGTTTTAACAGCAAGAGGTTTGAGCAAGAGTATCGAGGAGTATTAATAATACTCTCATTACTCGATACTCTTGCTCCTTACTCAAAACTGTTGATAAAAAAAAATTAACATTCCCCCAACCCTTTCCAAACCACTCACGTGTAGTAGGTTAGATTGAAAGAAAATAATAACCCAGAAATAGTATGAATGAGAAAAATTGTGAGGATTTAATCAGTTGACAATTGAAAAAAGTTACTAAACGGTTCAAAAAAGTATATTTAAGCATTAATTTTAGAAATCAATCTTTGCTTAGGCGATTTTGAACATAACGGACAAAATAATTCAGGGTTGCATTGAAAACGACAGGAATGCCCAGCGCACCATGTATGAGCAATGCTACAGCTATATGATGGCTGTCTGCTATCGTTATGCCCGGTCCGAAGATGAAGCCGTTGAACTAATGAACCTTGGTTTTTTCAAAGTGTTAAAGTACCTAGAGAAAAAGCCCGTCGATATTCCTTTCAAACCTTGGATGCGTAAAGTACTGATCAATTCTATGATCGATGAATTTCGTAAATCTAAGAAGTACAAAGAAAATACTGTTTTTACTGAATCTGGAACTGGAGATGTTGGAATGGTCGCATCAGAAAACTTTGCCGTAAATGATGCAATCTCCAAACTAAACTCCGATGACCTGTTTGATATCATACAGTGTTTGCCTGAAATGACCCGAAAAGTCTTCAACTTATACTGTATCGATGGATATAATCACAGGGAGATAGGCGAAATGCTTAAAATAACGGATGGAACATCCAAATGGCATTTGTCAACGGCAAAGAAAAAGTTAAGAGAAATGATTTTAAAGTCAGATATAAAACTAAAAGTAGTGTAACCAATGAGCACCGAAAACAAAGACATATTTGATGACTTCGGAGCACGACTCGGCGATAAAAAGTTTGAGTTCAATCCTGATCATTGGAAGAAAATGGAAGCGCTACTTGATGATGGCGACAAACCACTATTTATTTGGTGGAGATGGCTTTCTGGTAGTCTATTAGCCCTTTTTGTTGTAATCGGTACTGTGCTGCTTTGGATGAATAATGCTTCGGATCGAACGCTACTTGCTAGTGATCATTCGAATGAAGAAGTAATTGCTGTTAATCAACCGGAGGATGTTTCTGCACAAAATGCTGATATAGATAACGCTTCATTATCACCTCAAACAAATCAACCATCTTCGGATGATCAAACCCTTGAAATTGACAACACAAATGATTCTAATTCAGATGACTCTGTAGATCAAAATGCTCATTCAAATTCTGATAATTCTAGCTGGAATAATGTTAGCCAAGTTGACGAACAAAATGATGAAAGTAATTCAAATCAAGGTTTAGGTGGTTCTGGAAGTCTATCACAAAATAAAACTGAGGAGTCTAAACAGACAGATAATAGTAAGACCTCTACTCCTAACATGAATAACATAGTCGATAATTCAGTTTCACCAAATTCGAATACTGATGATAGCGAAGAAGATCAAGGAAATGTTGCAATTACAACTGTAGGTAAACATGTTGAGGAAACCCAAATTGATCCGGTCACTAACGACGAAACACCAGGTGACCAAATTAATCAAAACTCAACGGCATCTAATATGAGTAACGAAGAGAGTGAAAATAACGACCCAATTACAACAGTTATACCGCCAATTGGAAATAACATTGATCCATTAGCTCTCTCTTCCGAAACTAAGAACAACTCAACCACTGAAGGAACTAATGAACCTCAATCTGTGGACAACTCTACAACGGAAACTTCTGGCTCTGAAAATGGCAGTAATGGGCAAACTAATAATAACACTGCTTCTGACAATTCGAGTATGAATGAACCAGGTTCTAACGGGTCAACAGTAGATAATTCAGTTCAAGATTCAAATGAAATTGATGCTGCTCAAAGTTCTAACACCAACGAACCTGAGATAAATAACAATTCAGAACATTCGTCTATATCAATGGATTCTACTCTTCCAGATTCGATTGAAATAGTACCAGAAGATTCCGTACAAACTGAACCTACCAATTCTATTGAGGAAGAGGAGGATGAGAAAAAAGAAAGAATTAGACACAATGGACTTTCGTTGTTAGCAGGAGCAGAGTTTAACCAAAAATATAGTTCTACAGATCTTTCTGGCCCTCAAGGATCTTTAATTGATCCACATTTTGGAATACTTTTCGAAAAGGGGATTACGGAGAAAATTGGGTTAAGAGTATCTGGCTCTTATCATGAACGTTCAGACTTAAATTTACACCGAGATTTTGAAAGTGTTTATTATTCTTTTGAGCGTCGTTCTGAAACTCAGCGTATTACCGTCAATCATTTGAGATTTGCGAGATTCGAATTGGGCGCAGATTATCGTATATTTGAGTCGACTAAGCTTTTTGCAACGTACGCATTTGATTATTTGTTGACTTCAAGAAGTGATATTAGCAATATTACTACATCGACTACAGGTGGAGTACAGCAAGATAACTTGTTTGTTCAGCAACTTGGTTATGTGAACGGTTTTAACTCAAAAGGCGGAGCAATAACATTAGGTATCCAGCAAAAACTGTTGAAACCGTTATCATTGAATATTGCATATACAATTGGTATGAAAGACTTCACAATTGATTCGTATTATGGAGGTAATCATAGTGATAAGAATTCTGGTTTAAGGTTGAGTTTGCAATATTATATTTGGCAGGGAACTAGAAAGAAATTAATTGATGTTAAGGAGTAAGCAGAACATTAAATGATCAAATGGAACAGACATATTAATTTGCTTAGCCTCGTTTTAGTGGTGTTACTGGTATTTGGCTGTAAAAAGAAGCCAGATCCAACTACAGTGACTGAAACGGCAGTATTCAGTGCGTCTTTAAATATAAATGGAACGCCTTACACTTATTCTGCTGACAATGGTTATTACATGGGGAGTGGTTATGAAGTGTTGAACTCGGATAATATCTATTGGTATTATGGAGAATATACCTTTGAAAATCAAGATTCATTGGCCACAGGTACAGGAACAAATTTGAAAATTAGTTTTGCCGACTATAAAGTGCGTAATGCAGGTGAAGCAGTTGATATTTTTAATGTTCTTGATCCAGGAGTTAAAGCATATAATACGCGAGATACAGTAATCACAAGAGCATATACTGTCAATTTTGATGCAGGAACTAGTGGAGATAGCCTTGCTTACTTTTGGGAATTAGGAGATGGACAATCAAGATTGACTGCGGTTCCTAACTTGGTTTACAATTATAATACTAAAACCAATTATAATGTGAAATTAACTGTAAGCAACAGTCTTACAAGTTGCAGTGATACAATATCCAAAGAAGTATTTACCGATGTAGTAGATTCCACGTGTTATTCTGACTTTTCGTATTTTGCATTTCAAGATACCTTAGGGTTCCAAACTTCATTTTGGTTAGAAGATACTTTAAACATTGCCTTTCCGTTTAACCAGATTCTTTGGGAGTTTGGGGATGGAGCTGTTGATTCGTCGTATTCTCCAGTACACCTTTATCAAAATGCAGGAGTTTACAAGGTGACATTAACGTATTATGATGCTACAGACTGTTATACACGTGTAGAAAGGAGAATTTTCGTTGGAACCACAGCAGAACCATGTGTTGCTAATTTTCAAAGTTCCTATGTCGGTGAGGTTGTAGATACTGCTACTTCAGGTTCAGAACTTCTCATTGTTGAGTGGACCAATGAGACAGGTGAAGTTTATTCTACTTCCAATGGATCACAAGAAGGACAATCTTTTGAGATTGTTTCTATCGAAGAATATCTTGATAATGAATCAGGTCAAAAAACGGTGAAACTTAATGTGCGTTTCAATGCTATTCTTTACACAGCGGATGGAAGCAAGCAAGTTGAAGTAACTGGTGCTGAAGCAGTTATTGCCGTGGCCTATTTTTAGATCATGTCTAAATATTCTATTTCAAATGAGAATATTCCTTCCCTTTTTTACCTCTTAGCGTTGTTTTACACAAGTCTTAATAAATTCGTTTTATCATCTTTTAGATACTAAAATTGTCAGTTCGAGTAGCGCTGATATGCGATAGCATGATCAGTGCTGTATCGAGAACGGATTATAAGCAATAAATCTGTTCTCGATACTTTCCTGACCGCTCCGAGTCAGAGAAATCGAACTGACAATATTTCTTAAGATTGATCCACCTTCGCGGAACATTATTTTTGAAGCTTATCTCGAGAAATTTTGAAACAACGGACATCGGTTCATACCGTGCCGTCATTTCTAACCTCACGTATTTTAAATCAACGGTCTGAAGCCCAAAACCGCGCCGTCATTTCTGATCTGTACGAAGTACAGAGTCAGAAATCTGGTAATTAGAACCAGACTAAATTCACAAGATTTCTGACTATTGCTCTGCAATATCAGAAATGAAGGTGCCTTTTTTACTTCTTAGCGTTGTTTTACACAAGTCTTAATAAATTGGTTTATTAATCTTTAGAATTCAAAACCCGTAGATCTTTCAGTCTGATGCCAATAGTACGTTAAATACAAGTGATTTGAATCAGGGTTGGTAACCCCCATTGCTTCTTGGTCCCGAAAATCTGCTACATTGAAAACTCTTTGTTCTGCCCTTTGGATTCCTGAAAACAACCCCAAATCAACCCACATTTTAAAGTCGGACTTTAACTTATTATTTGAGATTTGCACGGGTTTCTCAGCATGTGCTTTATTTACTTTCCACTTGTCATCAAAATAAAGCGATTTAACACCTATTACACCCTTTTCTGACTTGTTTGTAAGGTTTAGATAAGTGCAGAACTGCTCATTTGTAACCGGATTTATATTAATATAGCAATTTTTATAATGCCCTCTTCCCCAGTAAAAATTGGTGTCTTCACGATCCCAAAATGACCTCCAGGCCAGCTCTATTGGCTCTTCTATTTTAAGGTTTTCGTGTTTAATGGGTTTTATTGCTTTTAATAAACTGATGTGCAATGGTACATGCGGGTTTATTAACTCGTATTGATCAATAATCTTGCTTAAGAGTGGTTGAAGTGTATCAATTTGGGATGAATCTAGCTCTATTGCAATGGCAAACTTGGATGCGGCTTGGCAGAGTCGAGGGTTATACCCATGATTTTCATAATTTCTTCGCATTAGAGAACCTAATGAGTCAAGAGGTTCAAAATTTCCATTTTGGTAGAGCCCCTCATTTCTTAAAATAACCGAGTTGTTCCTACCAAAATGATAGGCGAAAGAGATTTTAATAACCAATTTAACCGTATCCATATTCGATTCTAAAAAATAGATACAAGGAGTAGTCTTTAAATGGCGGTGTTGTTCTAAAGAATCAAGAAGTTGTGAATAGTTTTTGAAGTTATTCAAATTGTATTCTTTTAAAAGCGTAATAGTTGTATCTCCGTAAAATTTCGTTGCTGGTTTAGGTTGATTAGAGCAAGAATAATTAAGAATTACTGCTGATACTAATATAAGCAATATCCAAATTCGAGTTTTCATTTTTCTTGGTGTTAGTCCATAATATTTTGATTCTTGAGCTTTCAACGTAGGATATATTAAGAACGTGTTAGAACCCAATGTGCCACACATAGTGTATTATTGAAATGTAAACTAAACCCAAGAGTTCGCTCCGTGACTGCTAACTAGTCTGTTAAAAATCAAACTTATAATAGAACACCGGTAAAAAACCTAACTGCGGTTGACGAATCAAAGGATCGGCGTTAGGGTTTGCTAAAGTAATATCTGGGTCATAAACAATTGAAAGAATATTCTGGCGGTTCAATATATTTAGAATGTCAAATGCTATTTCATGACCTACCTTTTTACCGTTGAACTTAAATCCAGTTTTAGTGTCAATTCTAAAGTAGTTTTCATATTGTTGGCTATTTCTAGTTGCATCGTCCCAAACAACTTGCTCAATTACGGCTGAAGCCTCTCGATCTACATCTCCAAATCGTCTTCCACCAGCCCATGTGATTTTTAATCCAGCGTTTACTGAGTTCTTTCCTTTTTTACCGATTTTCTTTTCGTATCCCATGAGCAAGTTAGTAGCAAAACGTCCGTTGAAATCTGTGTCTCTTACGATTCCATCCTTACCTTGATATTTTGAGTCAAAAACGGAACCTGTAAACATGAAGAAGTAGTTGTTTGAAAAGAATTTCTCCAAAGTAAACTCAACTCCAATGTTTCTACCCGTTCCTGTATTTTCAAGGCTATCGGGGAAGAATCTATCAAATCCTGAACCTTGATTAATAATTGCATAAGAGGAGGAGTATGTAGTAATAGGAATCTGAAATAAATATTGATAATATGCTTCTGCCTTTATTCTTAGATTGTCGGTAAGAAGATTATCATACCCTGTTACAGCATGCCAACTTCTAGTTAACCCAAGATCCTTATTGTGTCTGTTGTATCGATCAGCAACTACATCGCCCACTTGATGTGCATAAATGTACGACACCTGTCTTTGACTATGAAGTCCAGTTCCAAAGTTCAGAGACTGATTATTTTTCATTTTGTATTTGAAAGCAAGTCGCGGTTCTAAAGCTTTGCTATTTGCGTTTACCGTATAAATTGATCCGTGTAGACCTGCCACCATAGTTAGGTTTTCAGTAAGTTTATTTTTCCAAACGGCATAAGGTTGGATTAGGAAAAACCCACCGCGGTAATCAAGTCGGTGATACCAAAGATTAATGCTTGTATCAACTACAATGCTATCTTGGTGGTCAATGGTTAGATGCTCACCTTGGATCCCTATTTTTAAGGTGTTTCTAGGATTTAATTTTTTGTTCAAGTAGAAGTGGACTGAAGTTTTGTATTCCAACATCAAATTCTCTTGAAAACGATACTTGTCAATAAAAATGAAGGTATCCAGGCTTGCTGCAGCTGAGTCTCTTATAATTTTTTCATGCAAAGAACTTACTTTTGATGCAGATTGCGCTACCGTGAATTTAGTAAATGTAGATTTGTTAATTGGATATGCGTGAGAGAAACCAATTACACCCATGCTTGTCCCAAAATACTGATCACGATTTTTTTGACCGTAGAGTTCATTAGTCGGCTTGGTAAACAAGCTTGGTTCGATTGCAATTTTACTTGATCCTCCTATTCCCCAAATTGAAAACACCCCACTTTTCTTAGTTGGGAAATTAAATTTAAAAGCTGCATCTTGGTATTTAGGAACGGCTGTTGTTCCCAATTGGAAGTTAATTGCTTCAAAAAGTTGAAGTGTAGAATATCGATACGATACTAAGTAAGAAGATCCTGATTTTTTCGAAAGTGGCCCTTCTGCCAACATTTCTGTCCCAAAGATTCCAAATTGTCCAGTGAACTCTCTCTTTTCATTGTTTCCCGCTCTTAACTTAAGGTCAAAAACACCTGACAATGCGTTCCCATAATCTGCTGAAAATGCACCCGTCATAAAATCGGATGTTGCAATGGTTTTATTATTAAGAACCGAAATTGGACTTCCGGTCGAACCTGCTACCGAGAAATGATTTGGGCTCGGGATATCAACGTCTTCTAACCTCCATAACAAACCAAGTGGTGAATTTCCTCTGATCACAATATCATTTCGAGAATCATCCGTACCTTGAACTCCTGCATAATTTGAAGCCATACGTGCAGGGTCTTGTCGGCTACCAGCATATTTTTCCGTTTCTCCAGCATTAAAAGTTCTGCTACTTACCATTGCCATTTCGTTCACCACCTCATCTTTTTGATAGGCAACAACTTCAACGGCTTCTAATTCGGTGCTGTTCTCAACCAACTTAATATTATAAACTAACTGACGACCCGACGCTAACACCACGTTCGAAATAGATTGCTTGTCATAACCAATCATTTGGAATAGTAGGGAGTATCTTCCAATGGTTATATTTTCGAATCTATAGTTTCCATCGATGTCAGAGACGGTAGTTTTAACGATGGTAGAATCTTGGAATACCGCCACTGTTACACCAATCAGTGGATATTGAGATTCTGAGTCTACAATTTTACCTTTAATGGTTTGAGTATAGTCTTGAGCCGTTGCATTTAAACAGAACAGCATAAATATTAATCCAATTATTTGTGTGATGTATATTTTCATAAAGGTTAAGCGTATATGAATTAGCTAAGGTAGCAAAAAAATCTTTTTGGTGGTTAAGCGTCAATTTCACAAGTTAATTAGGCTCAATTGAACGGTTCTTTCATTACAATTATATATATTTGATTAGTTATCAGAAATGGTTTGAATGTTATTAAGGATTAAGAATCTATATCAAAGTCTTAGAAATATTGGGATTCATAATGCTCTTTCGTCTACAAGAACCAGAAATATTCGTTATATAAATTCTGCCAGTACAATAATATTTTTACTGGTTTTATTTCCATTCGTAGATAGTTTACTAATTGGAGATTATGGTTCCTCCTGTTGTATTGGCATAATGATGCTGTTATTGTTAATTACGGTTGGGCTAAATCATTTGAGACAATACAAGTTAGCTAAATTAATAGCTGTAATACAGCCATTTTTATTTGTGATTGCTGGGAGGTTAATAGCAGGACCGAATATGAATGTGGAGCTAATGGTGTTAACCAGTGTTCTTTTGCCCATATTTATTATTGATTCTCCTCGAATATGGTTTAAACTACCGGTGGTCGCTGTTGGGTTGTTATTGTATGCTCTTGTACACGGTGATTACTTAGACCCGTATCAAATGGGTTCTCCACCTCCTAGAGCAGCGTATGTGATTTTGTCTCTTTCCATTATTATTCCAGCCTTTCTATTTAGTAATCTGGTTAACGGATTACGTACATCACAGGTTCGTCTAGAAAAGAACTTCTCTAAACTAGAGCAACTCAGTATGTCACTATCTGACTCGCTTGAAGAGCGAGAAACACTGCTCAAAGAAATTCATCATCGGGTAAAAAACAACTTGCAGGTGATTAGTAGTTTAATGGTTTTGCAAGGAGCAAGAATTAAGGACGAATCTTTGAAAACTGCATTTAACGATAGTCAACATAGAATTACTTCTATGGGATTGATTCATGAGCTTTTGTACCAATCCAAAAATATGGCTCGAATCGATATGCAGGCATATATTGAAAAACTAGTAAAGTATTTTGAAGGGTCAAGTTTGAATAAAAATAATAAAGTAAGTACTGAACTAGATTTACATAAGATTGAGTTAGATTTGGATACAGCTATCCCCATGGGTTTAATTCTGAATGAAATGTTGACTAACTCATTGAAATATGCTTTTCCTAATGAAGCATTTGGTACTGTTCGAATAGGTTTAAGACGAACTGGGGACAGTGTTGAACTTTCTTTTTCCGATAATGGAGTTGGAGTTGCTGGAGATGTAAATATTGAAAAATCTGATTCACTTGGATTTAAACTAATCCACAAGCTTTCCGCCCAAATCAAAGGTAAACTACATGTTGATACAGCTAATGGGGTTGCTTATTCGTTGATATTGAATTCTTAGAGTAATTTCGGTTACCAATCGATCTTAGATCGAATAAAGTTTATACATTTTTGATAACTTTAAGCTCTTTAATATGGAGTGTTAATTAAACTGCGTGTTTGAATCAGATATTACAAATATTTAAGAGTGATTCGTTGCTTGATGGTAAATTGGAGCTGACGTCCAAGCTGATCTTTCGAATCTTACTTGTTGTTTTCTGCCTTTTATTTTCTCAGAGAATTTTTGCTAGTCATGTTGCGGGTATGGAGGTAAGTTATCGACATATTGAAGGAGAGAAGTATGAGTTTGAATTGAACGTTTATCGAGACTGTTTTGGCATTGATTTACCCGATGCATATAATTTACAGGTAGAATCAGGTATTTGTCGTCAAAGAGGACAAATACATGTTACGCTCCAAAATATTACGGATGTTTCCCCAACTTGTCAGAATTTAATAGGTCAAACTACTTGTAATGGTGGAACTTATCCTGGGATGCAAAGATATCGTTATACGGGTGAATATGTTTTTCCTTCAAAGTGTGCAGATTGGAAGATTAGTGCAAACGAGTGGGCTAGAAATTATGCGATTATAAATATCGTGGATGAACTTGCTGAAATCTACGTTGAAACTACATTGAACAATTTGACTGGGCCAAACAATTCTACAAATTTTGGAACTCTTCCTGTAGTTTATACCTGCTCAAATCAAGAGTACATCTACGATCAACAATCCTTCGATGCTGATGGTGATTCTTTGGTTTTTGCGCACATTGCTCCATTAATTGGTGAGAATAATGAAGTCACGTTTCAGACGGGGTTAAGTGAAAATTACCCAATATACGATGTTCGAGGTGCTAATCAGTTTGATCCATTGGACGGTAGTTTAAGTATTGTACCAAGTGTGCAGGCATCCTATGTTACTGCATTTTATGTGCGTGAATATCGTAATGGAATGTTAGTGGGGTCGACCATAAGAGATGTACAGATTGTTGTAGTTTCGGATTGTTCAGGGATTGCGCCCGAAGATGATAAGGGATTATTTGAAACTGGTAATGGAGTCAGGGCAGGATCAGATTCGACCGTTATACTGGTGGATTGTAGAACAGATGATTTATCGTTCAGTCTTCAATTTTCAGATAGTGATCTTCAAGATACGCTTAATATAAGGCACAATGTGTTTGAACTTTTCCCATACGCAATTTTAGATACTGTGGGAGTAAATCCTCTGAAACTAAATGTTGCGGTTCCAATTGATAGCCTTCCCAATTTGGATCAAACTTATGTTTTAAATATTCAGGTGCTCGACAATTCGTGCCCGCTTCCAAATCAATCTTTCTTTAGTTATAAAATAGTATATGAAGAAAATCAGCAGGAGGTGACAAGAATCTGTATCGAGGATACGACCTATTTGCTTGCTAAGAATATTCTCACTCCCAGTTGGGTTTCGCTAAGTGATACTTCGGTTGTAATTGGCACCGCAGATTCGTTAAAAGTAGCCCCTGAATTTGATATAGGTAAAGTACAAAGTTTTGCAGTAACTCCAGTTGGAGAGGAAGTCAATTGTATCACAAGTGCGATATTTAATGTGGTTACTAAAGTGCCTCTTAGTCCGACTTTAACTGCTCAGGACACGGTGTGTTTTCGCGAACAACTCCTTCTTGATTTAGAAGTTACCCCGTATAGTCCTAAACTAAATATTACCTGGTCCCCAAGTTTGGTATATGATACCGTAAATGTATTGGATCGAGCAACCTGGATTGCAACGAATACAGATTTTAAAGTTCTTTTATACGACGATTATTATTGTACTATTGATTCTGTCGAAAAAACCGTAGCTGTTAACCCTAATTCGTTGATCGACGTTAATTTGGTAAGAGAAGAGGATAACTGCAAGGGAGATACTTTGAATCTACAAGCCTATAAATATGATATCCTTTTTACAGATGTTTTTGATACTAGTTATGATACCAAAATTTGGTCTTCAGTTTCTGGTGGTGGGATTGATATACGTTGTTACGATACCGTAACGGCATTGGCATTCAATGGGGCGGGTATTAGAAACATCACTTCCATTCCTTTGAATTTAAGCAATGGAGCTTTGTTAAGATATGATATTGAGTTTGCAACGGACTATATGAATTGTAATGCTCCTTCTTCTGGGCGTGAGGTGGTATTGGAATATTCTTTGGATGGTATTTTTTGGAAAAATTTAGACACCGTTGAATTTGAAGAAGGAATCAACCGAGCCTGGCTTGAACTTACATTGCCTCCCGTTGCATGGTCCGACAATACTCGAATTCGTTGGAGCCAAGGAAGTGTCAATAGTGCATATCGAGATTTATGGTATCTACATCAGGTTGTGCTGTCAACCAGAGATACAAGTAATCCCGGTTTTCAATGGAGTACCGTTCCTAATTTTGTCTCTGGCAACGATACTCAACGCGCATTTGTATTAGATAATAACGTGATCGTAAGTGCATCATTTACCGATACTATAAGTGGATGTGTACTTAAGGATTCGTTGAAAATTGCCCCGACACAACCTTTTCATATAACCAGCATTACACCCGATTCTGGACTATGCAATGATGTAGGTCTATTTTTGAAAGTAGAAACCTCTCGAAATGATAATCTTTCGATCCAATGGACACCAACAGATTATTTAAATGATCCTAATAGTTTTACCACCTTTTCCAGCCCCTTGCTAACCATTACTTATCAGGCTACCGTGACAAGTGAGTATAATTGTTTTCAAGACATAGCCAGTACCAGAGTCTATGTGGCACGGTTTAAAAATAAGGTAATACTGGATCAGAATCGAGAGCACTTTTGTAAAGATGATACTACCCGTATAGTGGTTAATGTCGAACCTCAATGTGGAGCATTTGGTACTTTTTGCGACACTACGTTTGAGGTTAAAACACCAAATTCAAATGATACTACCAGTCGTTATCAAGAGACGCCATTTGCAGGTGATTTTGTTTCTTCTAAGAAGCATTATCTTTTTCCAATTAACGAGTTAAATGCAATTTTCCCTGGCACAGGACCTAGAACCATTACTTCTTTAAGTGTTTATGTGGATGGCATTAATGGAGATTCGACCTACCAAAGGTTTAAGGTGGATATGGCTTGTACACCTGAATCGGAGTTTGATTTAGAAGATACGGTTTTTAGTAGGGATTTGATTAATGTTGTTTCACCAAAAGATTTGATCATTCATAAAGGTTGGAATAAGATCGTATTCGATAAAGCTTACGATTGGGATGGAGAGTCAAGTTTGAAAATAGAGGTTTGTTATTATAATGATGAATTAGATTTAGCAGATAGAGTTAGAGTTGTAAAAACCGCATATGCTTGTGTTTTGTACTCGGCAAATCATAACGAAACTTGTGTTAATGATGTCAACGCCTATTTATGGTCCACTCGTCCGATTATGAAGTTTGATTATTGTGATCAAGTTCCACTCGATAGTGTAAGTGTAGAATGGGTGCCAGATGTAGGAATTAATTATCCAGATTCTGGGGATGTTATTGCTACCATGCAACCAGACACCACTAATTACATTGTGTATTTAACTGATGAATTAAGCGGTTGTAGATATTCTTCTGGTCTTACGTTGGGTCCTCCTCCGTATGACCAAGTCTTGATTACTCAAGACACATCGAATTGTATCATAGATAGTTTTATTGCCCCAATTTTTCATACGTTTGAAGGAAACTACCAAGTTCAGTGGCAATCTAATCCTAACTTGTCTTCTTTGACTTCGGATACTACCTATATCAATCTTAATGGTGGAGATTCTATTTACTATGTCACAATAACCGACGAATATAACTGTGTTACTTTGTCCGACTCCGTGATGGTAAAGTTGGAAATTCCAAGAGATGGGATTGTGTTGGATACAGGGATTTGTTATTTAGACACCTTGAAATGGCCAGTATATCCAGATACAGACAGTATGAGGATTGAGGCTATCACGCTGGTTCAGTTGCAGGGAGACAGTCTTGTAATGGCTCCAAAATTTAGTCAACCATATGTATTTACGTTTTATACGAATAAAGCCTGTGTCATTAGGGATTCTATTTATGCAACCTCTCAAAACCCTCCTATTGCAGATACTTTGAGTCAAATTTTATGCGTGGATTCGGTATTAGTAGATGTGCCAACGGAAGATGAAACCTTCATTGTTTGGTGGGATGGAAATACGAATAATCCAAGAGCTTTTGATCAACTTGGAGTAGTTCACTATGCTTATATAAACTCGTGCGGAATAGATTCAGGATCCGTCTTTTTTACGCCTAATGATTTTGATCCAATTTTTAGGGTTAAAGGAACTGCGTGTGAAGATGTTCCGGCTCAAATTATTTTAGATACAGATCGTGACTCGTTGATTGGACTAGAATGGACTTCCGATAGTATGTTTGAGTTTGATGCTAGTACGAGTATTCTAAGCACCGTTCTACCAGGAAGTTATACGGTAACAGTAGAAGATTTATATGGTTGTAAATATGTGCAGATTTTGGAGGTTGGAGAAGGCGTTGGCCGGGTTAACCCTCCTAACATTTTTACTCCAAATGGAGATGAATTTAATCCAGTTATGGCAATTGATTATGGTTGTATCACAGAAAAATATCATTTAGCGATTTACAACCGTTGGGGAGAATTGCTGTTCGAAACCAATAATAAGACCGAGTTTTGGAATGCTGAAGACCAGACCGACGGAACGTATTATTACATTATTGAAGCACAAGACTATAATTCTCTGGAGCCCATCATCAGAAAAGGTTGGGTAGAGGTAGCCAGATAAATTCGAATAATACTTTACCAATATTAATACTCTTTTAATTTTGTAATAGTATTTAGAGCAAAACAGGAGTGTTCTGCACAATACATCTGAACAATGGTAAATATTCTTGCAACATCTATTGAGTATTTGAAAGGAGTGGGCCCTAAAAAGGCCGACCTCATGAAAACTGAATTAGGGATTTTTACCTATCGTGATTTACTGTATCATTATCCTTTTAGATACATCGATAGAACAAAGGTTTATGATATTTCCGAAATCAAAGGAACTGAGCAGTTGATTCAGATTAAAGGCAAGATTCTTAAAAAGGAAATCCTTGGTGCTCAACGAAGACAACGCTTGGTAGCTTTGATCGAAGATGAAACGGGCATAATGGAACTGGTCTGGTTCAGAAGCGTACAATGGTTGAACAAGATGGTTGTGGTTGGCCAAGAGTATGTGGCATTTGGTAAACCAAATTTATTTAACAGGAAAATTAATATTCCTCACCCCGAATTAGAATTATTTACGGAGAGTTCGCTGAAGACACAATTTCTCCAACCCGTATATCATACCACCGAAAAACTTACCAAACAACGACTAGACAGTAAGGGCATCTGGACGTTACAGAAAAACTTGCAAGAAATCATTTATCGTAAAATCCCTGAGAACTTGTCAAAAGAAGTTCGGGAAAGAATGGGGTTTATAACACACTCCGAAGCGCTTCGGTTTATTCATATTCCAGACAACCCCAAGGATATTGAAAAAGCTCGAACGAGATTATCCTTTGAAGAGTTGTTTTTTCAGCAATTAAAAATGTTGAGACATCGCCAGTTGGTTAAGACTGCTTTTGCTGGAAAAGTATTGCACAACCTGGACTTGGTAAATACGTTTTATGACGATCATTTGCCGTTTGATCTTACTGGAGCACAAAAACGAGTGGTCAAAGAAATTTATCATGATATGTGCAGTGGTGAACAGATGAATCGACTACTGCAAGGTGATGTGGGAAGCGGTAAAACCATTGTGGCATTTGTATGCATGTTGATTGCTGCTGGTAATGGTTCACAAGCATCTATAATGGCTCCGACTGAGATTTTGGCCGAGCAGCATTACACAGGTCTTAAACCTTTCTGTGATGCAATGGGGTTAAGAATTGCCATGTTAAGCGGTTCCACCAAAGAGAAAGATCGTAAACCAATTTTGGCCATGCTGAAATCCGGTGAATTGGACTTTATAGTAGGAACACATGCGTTGTTAGAGGATCGAGTACAGTTCAAAGAGTTGGCACTAAGTGTCATTGATGAGCAGCATCGCTTTGGAGTAGAACAGAGGTCAAGAATGTGGAACAAAAATCAGGAGGTTTATCCACATGTTTTGGTAATGACAGCAACTCCAATTCCAAGGACTTTAGCCATGACATTGTATGGAGATTTAGATGTTTCCGTGATTGATGAATTACCGGCAGGTAGAAAACCAGTTCTTACCGTGCATCGTTTTGAGAATAAGCGATTAGCTGTATTTGGGTTTTTGAAAAAGGAGTTAGAAGCGGGAAGACAGGTTTATATTGTTTATCCACTGATTGAAGAATCCGAGAAAATGGATCTTAAAAACCTTGATGAAGGATTTCAATCCATAAAAAGAGCATTTCCCGAGTACAAGAATCAAATTAGCATTGTGCATGGTAAAATGAAACCTGCCGATAAGGATTTTGAAATGGATCGTTTTGTGAAACGCGAAACGAAAATCATGGTTGCCACTACCGTAATTGAAGTTGGGATTAACGTTCCAAATGCATCGGTTATGGTGATTGAAAATTCAGAACGATTTGGACTTTCTCAGTTACATCAGTTACGGGGTAGAGTCGGTCGTGGTGCTGATCAGTCGTATTGTATTTTGATGTCCGATTATAAACTTTCAAAGGATGGACGCACACGTTTGGAAACCATGGTTCGTACAAGCGATGGTTTTGAAATTGCTGAGATTGATTTGAAGCTCCGCGGCCCTGGTGATATGCTAGGTAAAAAGCAAAGTGGAGTTGTTGAATTAAAACTGGTTAACCTAAGTACCGATGGAGAGTTGATCAAGCAAACCCGTTCCATTGCCCAGGAAATCCTCACCAAAGATCCTAACCTAGAAGAAGAGCACAACAAACCTATGGTCGAGTATTTTAACACATGGTTTAAAGGTGAGAAGAATTTTGGGAAGATTAGCTAATT
>JAHDFW010000061.1 GCA_020627945.1 Cytophagales bacterium | reverse complement strand
GATTGAAAAAGATCAGGCCAATCAAACCTTTATTTACCCTCAAAAATTAAAAGAGATATTTGGGCTTAAAATTGACTAGGGGGATTCTTGTATCGAGAAAGACACAATTATTTCTAAAAATCGTTCTCGATACAAATCTGTGCTGCATTCCATTTCGCACAGATTCACTCGAACGGACAAGGTTCTTTTTATTTTAACAACACTATATTGAACAATCCCATTAAAAATATTCCTCTTAAATAAATTTCAACTGTTTTATCAGTTATAGAAAACTATTACAACACAACTGGCTTAAAGACAATTGTATATGAGTCACGTTCTAATTCTCGAACTTATATGATAGAAAGTTTGATAGAGGATGCTGCTAAGAATCTCATGGTAAATGGGAATCAAAAAAATCCAGCCTTAACACATCTAAAACGTATTAAGACTGGATTGAAAATTTTGTTTTGAAACAAATGCTAAGTCTTACTTACTCAAATTAATCATAACACCTTCACCTTCGCCCATCATGTAAGTTGGAAGTTGACCATTCCATTTATTGATCCATTCCAGTTCGATAATTTTGGCATTTTTTGCAATAGACGAACCTTTAATTTCAAGAGCTCTTGCTTCACCTTCTGCTTGTTGGATGGCAATATCCTTATTGATTCGAGCTTGTTTCAAAAGCTCTTCTTTTTGTTTAGTAACATCAATAAGTCTAAGAGCTTCTTGTTCAGCAAGTTTCTTATTGTTAATTGCTGCTTCGTATTCAGTATTATAATATACCTCACGAATATCTACCTGATCTACAATAATCTGATAAGGCTCCACTTCTTTCTTGATCCTTTCAATTACGTCTTGCTGAATCACCTCACGTTTGGTACTGTAAACTTCAATAGGAGAGTAGTTGCTTACACTTAATGCCAATGTAGATTTAAGTTTAGTTCTTACTACGTTTTCCTCAAGCCACTCATATCGACTATTTATGCCTCCGTAATTGCCTTGTGTTACATTCTGATAAATCCAAGAAGCTTCGTCGGGGTTGATCCGCCATGAAACCGAGATGTCAATCCCCATCTTGATACCATCTTTAGTAGGAGCCCAAATCGCATCTGCATGATTTTTAGCACCTTCGCCATCGGCATTAGAACAGGTATAAACCCATACGGTCTTGTCCATTTTATGGACATCGTTCCACGGCATTACCAAATGCCAACCCGTTTTTAACTCCGTTTCATCTACACCATTTGGCTTAACCAGTACACCTACTTGTTGTGCCTCTATTCTTACGATAAACGAAGAAACTAGAAGAACAACAACGCCAACGGCCAGGGCTGGAATGCCAAATGGAAGATTTTTAACAAATTTTGATTTGTTTAGAACAAATGAGGCCACCCCATAAATTACCATAAGGATTGCCACTGCTGATATAAAATCGATCATAATAATTGTTGTTTGTTTTCGAACACTAATGTACATGTTATACTGAGATAATTGTAATCTAGTTACATGACTTTTGTCATGTTTTAACATTTTTTTATATTTTAAGTAAATAAATATGCGTACCTTTACTAGTTATTTTGCTTTGTAATAGTGGTTTACAATGAAATTTATACTTTTAACAAATACAAACACTTGGTAAGATGGGTTTTTTTGATTTTTTAACAATAAAGCCTAAGGAACCATGGCGGCCGTTAAACCATGAGTTGCGTACGTTTTTTGAACAAGATTTCTTATTCTTGAGAGAGTCATTTCCTTATCATGATATCATTAATTCCACCATTCTGGTTCCCAAAGTGGAACAATTTCCTATAGAATGGAATGCAGACGAAGAAACTGCACAGAACGTTCTAAAGATTCTGTGTCAACATATGCAGATTGATATTAGTACAATTGAACTTGGTTATTTTAGAGTTCAAGGACTTACATTAGGAGACGAATCCGACTATATTGTGGTAGATAGTGGTCCGGAAGGGCCACCAGCGGGTTTGTTTAAAGAGAAATCCAATGGCGCATATCAAATTTCTATATCTAGCGAAACTCTAGGTAAACCAGATAATCTTATCTCCACTATGGCGCATGAGTTGTGTCATTTAAAACTACTCGGTGAATTAAAATTGGAAGTAAATGATGAAATGTTGACCGATTTATGTACTGTGTTCTTTGGTGTAGGTGTTTTTAATGCGAATACAGCTTTTAATTTCACCAAGGATTCAGAAATGTGGGGTTGGTCAGCATTGGGTTATCTGAAGTTGGAAGAATGGGCATATGCTTTAGCATTAATAGCTTTTGCAAGAGAAGAGGATAATCCTGAATGGGCAAAGTATTTAAATGCTCATATTAAACCAGATTTTGATAAGAGCCTAAAGTATATGCGAGATTTTCCAGATGAAATATTTAAGGTTGATGAGGATGAATAAAAGGGGGTTACTAAATGTGCTAATATTAGTGTTCTTATTCGGATGTGGTCCTGATTTTCAGGGTGGAAAGAGTTATGTGGTTGAGTTTGAAGATGAGCATCATAAAGGGGATAACGACACAATTGATATGGAATTCCAAAAGCTGATTGACACAATTAAGGTCTCAGAACTACATGTGAAGGGGGGCAAAGTTGAGCCAGTTATTTGTGATACTATTATTACTTGGTTTTAAAATGATTAGAAACGTAGGTTTTTGGTTCTTGTTTATTGGGCTTAGTGTGATTTTTTTCACTTATGGGGAGTGGCCTACTATGGATATTCAAATGCATGATACTTACTATGTAATTGGGATTGATCAGTTGATAATGTTTTATGGGAGTGTTATGGCCTTGTCTGGAGTTGGGTATTTGATAAGAGGAGTTTTTGAAGGAAAATACGTGTGGTTAAGATATGTTCATTTATTACTTAATGTTGTGTCAATACTCACAGTAATATCTTACTTGGTAAATTTCGAATTAATTAATGCCGATGACATTGCAAGAACTTCTTATAACTGGATACTAGGTTTTGTTCACCTCTTATTGGTATTTGGTGTGTTATTGTATATAATTAATGTATTTTTAGCGTTGTTTAATAGACAGGTTAAACCAAATTAATATCATTACACAAAATATAATGCGCAATCTAATTTCTGTAATTCTAATTGTATTTGCGATACAAGTTACTCATTGCCAAGATTATAAGATGCTTAAGAAGCAATCTGAGAAGGCATTAGGCACTGGTTCTTATTACAAGGCCGTTGATATCCATAAACAGATGTTGATGATAAAACCTGACGACGCTAAAACTCATACTTCACTTGCGAAGTGTGTATCGTTATTGCAAAATTCTGACGAACGTGCCATGAGTGAATTTTATTCAAATCTAAACGTAAAGAAGAGTAAATCGTTGATGGGAGCTTTGGAAGTCTATAAGAATGCTGGAAGGTCTAATATGCAAGCTTCTCTTTACGAGAAAATATATCAAATTGACCCTAAAGAGCCGCAATCGCTTCAGTATTTGGGTAAATATTACATGGAGCAAAAGAACTATCAAAAGGCGTATGAACTTCAATTAGCGGCAGCGAAAAAAGCAAAAAAAGATGCCCATATGAGGTTTCAGCAGGCAGGTATTGCTGCATTGATGCTGGATGAGCCTTCTAAGGCTGTCTCTGCATTCAAGTCAGGGTTGTCTAAAGCTCCAAAAAACGATTACTTAAATAGACGAAAGTTAGAATCTAATCTACGTCTTGCCAAACGAGAAGTTAGAGATCAAGGACCAAGAAAAGAATTAATGAAAGATTCTATACCAGTCCTGATTGAAAATTTAGGACCAAATGTAAATTCAGAGTACGGTGACTATTTTGGAGCAACAACTGCTGATGAATCCATGCTATTATATACATCTGTTCGTAAAGGAAATAAAGGTAAAATTGATCGTGGTGAGTGGCGAGAAGATTTTTGGGTTACTACCAAAGATTCGTCTGGAAATTGGACAAAAGCACAAAACCTTGGGGAGCCGATTAATACGGGTGGCCATGAGGGTTTACCTGCACTTTCGGCCGATGGACAAACTATTTACTTTTATATGAATAGAGGAGGTGATGGGAATATTTATCGTTCAACTATTGATGGAGATGAATGGTCAATACCACGGAAAATGCCCTTTTGTGAACCAGAATATTGGGAAACTCAACCAACGATTACTTCGGATGGTAAAACCATGTATTTCGTAACCATTAGAGATGCGAAAAACCCTCATAATTCAGATATATATTATTCTAAGAAAGGAAAAGATGGAAGATGGTCAAAACCAAAGAGTGTTGGGAATGTAATTAACACTTCGGATGCTGAAGCTTCCCCGTTTATTCATCCAGATGGTAAAACGTTATATTTTTCTAGTTTAGGACGACCAGGAATGGGGAGTTACGACATTTTCAAATCCGTTAAAGATGAAAACGGAAAATGGACTGAGCCAGTAAATGTGGGATATCCTATTAATACTAGAGGAGCTGATAATGGTTTTTTTATCAATGCTTTAGGAACAAGGGCGTACTATCATTCTACTAGGTCTGATGGTTATGGGGGAGATGATATGTATGTAGTCCATTTAGTAAGTGACAAAAAAGAAGAAGCAGATTCAACGGAGCAAGAAGTGTCTTCCAGTGTATCAGCAAGTGCGGTTATTACGGTAGTTGGTGTTGTAAGAGATGACGTTACTGGCGAGCCTATTGGTACCGATATTAAAATGGAAAACTTAACAACAGGTGAGACTATTCAGGATGTGAAAAGTAATTCGAAAACAGGTAAGTACATTGTTGTAATTCCAGCAGGGAATAATTATTCGATTGCGATTAGTAAATCTGGTCATTTGTTTCATTCAGAGAATTTTAATATTCCTGCGGAAGGTCATTCTGGGATTGTAATAAAAGACATACAGCTTAAGAAAATTGAAGTAGGTAAGAAGATTGTTTTGAACAATATTTTCTTTGAAACAGGCTCTGCTGAATTGAGTAATGAGTCAACCTTAGAACTTAAAAGAATCCTTGAATTTATGAAAAAGGAAAGCTCCATCAAGATTGAAATCAGTGGTCATACAGATAACGTTGGTTCTGAAGAAAGCAACCAAAGTCTTTCAGAACAACGTGCCGCTTCGGTAGTTAACTATTTGATAAACAATGGAGTTGATAAAGGTAGGTTAGTAGGGAAAGGATATGGAGAGTCAACTCCTATTGCAACTAATGATACCGACGAAGGAAGACAGTTGAATCGTCGTACAGAATTTAAAGTACTGAGTCTCTAATATTGAGCAAGAGGAGTGAGTAAAGAGCAAGAGTATCGAGTATTGGGTTATTCTAAGAACACCCCTCGATACTCTTGCTCAAAACTCTTGCTCAAATCACGGTTCATATTTTCCAGTATCAAATTTTTCAACCGCTTTTGGATCATATTTCCAGAAAATTGAAGCCCAGATCGTACGTGTTAATCGAATGGAGTAAGGAGCAAAAAGAATTGCACCACCAATTGCAGCTAAGATCATATAAGTTACATTGGGTTTTTCAAAGAGGACGTTTGAAGCTGTGAACACTGTAATTACAATAGCAACAGAGAAAGCATAATTAATGTACATGGAGCCATCAAAAAATCTAGGTTGAGGCATCAATAGTTTGCCGCATTTCGAACAGTGTTCAGGCATCTTAAATAGATCCTTAAAAATATATGGGTTAGGATTTTCGAATAAATTACCCGAGCGACATCTTGGACATTTCCCTTTCAATATGCTCATTATCAGATTCGCAGCCATATCAATATTTTTTCAAGTGGATCATTGTCTTTTGCAAAGGTACAATTAACCGCACAATTTTTATGTAAATTAACTTACAATGCTTATACTTGATACTATGAATATTGAGGAATACAGAGCACATTGTTTATCATTTCCTATGGTAACAGAGGAGTTTCCATTCGACTCGAAAACTTTGGTATATAAAGTGGCAGGAAAAATGTTCGCTTTGACGGACGTAGACGAATTCGAGAGTATTAATCTGAAATGTGACCCAGAAAGAGCTTTGGAATTACGTGATCAATACGATGGTATCATCGGTGGATATCACATGAATAAAAAACATTGGAATACCGTGGCTACCGATGGAAGTGTAGGAGATAAGTTGATATTGGAATTGATTGATCATTCTTATGAGTTGGTATTTAATTCTTTACCAAAAAAAGTCCGAGAAGGTTTGATCTAATATTATGTTAGCCAGTACTCCAAAACCACCTTACTACGCTGTTATTTTTTCTAATACGCTTAAGGATGATACTGAAGGGTATCAGAAGACTGCCCATCGAATGATGGAGTTAGCTGAACAATATCCAGGGTTTTTAGGAGTTGAATCTGCGCGAAATGATATTGGTATTACAGTTTCCTATTGGAAGGATCTTGAGTCAATTCGTGAATGGAAGTCAAATGTGGAGCATATAGAGGCACAAAAGTTAGGAAATAAAAAGTGGTATAAATCTTATAGAGTGCGCATTGCCAAAGTCGAACGAGAGTATGGAATTTAAATTAAATGGAAGAACAGGAACAGGAATTTAATGAGGAGCAGTCTAATGTGAATTTAGGCTTTAGTGAAGGACCGGTTTACCCTCCTAAACCTATTGTTCAAGAGGCTGATCCGCAGAGTGGAATAATACGTTCCTTATTTAGCACGTTCGCCTATGTGGGGGTAGCTTATTTTTTACTGGATTGGGAAATAGACTTTATTTTGAAAATTGTGATTGTCCTGCTGGTCCATGAGTTGGGACATTATCTAGCAATGCGAATGTTTAACTACAAAGATGTTGGAATCTTCTTTATTCCGTTTCTAGGAGCCGCTGCAAAAGGTACAAAAGATGAGATTTCTGTTAAACAAGACGTGATTATTTCCCTTGCGGGTCCTATTCCAGGAATTATTATTGGGCTAATTATTTTTATAACGTCTCAATACATTGATACAGGACGAATAGGTGAATTGGCAAGCATTTTCATATTTTTAAATCTTTTCAATTTATTACCCTTAATGCCCTTGGATGGAGGAAGGGTTATGAATGCATTGTTTTTTGAACGTAGTGCATTGTTGGGATTAATATTCTTCGGTGTTTCTACAATAATCATTGGTTTTATTGCAATTCAGGGAGAGTCATGGTACTTTTTGATATTTCCTTTATTTATGATCCGAGGTATTTGGGGACAATACAAGAATAATCAAATTCGAAAAGCGCTGGAGAAGAAAGGGATTTCAACCAGTCAAAAGTTTGATGATTTGTCAGATAAGGACTACTGGTTGATCCGTGAAGAAATGGGAAATAAACTGACTAGTCTGCAAGGAATAATTAAGCCTGGTAAATATATGATAGCTCAAGCTGAGAACAGGATTATTGCGCATATGAAAGGTTTAGTCAAACTTAAACCAATTCAAGATTTGTCAGGATGGGGTAAGTTTGGTTTCGCAATGTTTTGGGCTGCCAGTTTTGTGATGCCACTCATCATTTATTTAGTGATCGTAGCAAGGGCAGCATATTTTGGTAATTAGATTTTGTATCTTTCAGAGATAACCCTTTTCAAATAGAGCTGATTTCAGGGGGATCAAATCTTGCAATTATTAAACAAAGCAAGAAATACCTGAGTATTTGTTCAAAAGGGGTGCCTTAAACCTAAATAATCTACATCTTTTTCTTACTTTTGCATGGTTTTTTAATACCTCGATTTAAACAATCATATGTCAGAAAAGGATCTAAAATTTTACGACGAGAACGGAAACGAGTTTGAAATTCCAGTAGATGGAACTTTGGGCTTATTGGCACATGGCCACATTGGTCTTAAAGCCTGGAGAAAGAAACGGTTAGACTCTGGGTACGATGTAGTCGAAATTAAGAAGAAGCAGTGGGAAGAATACACAGAGCAGGTGAAGGAAAAGAGAAAAGAATTCATGGAGAAACGTAAAGCTCGAATCGAGGAGAACAAGAAAAATAAAGAAGATAAGCAAAGCGGAGAAGAGTAATTCTGAATTATTTTTTAGAAAGCAGGTAGCAAGATTACATGGGAAAAGAATTAGCTAAAAAGGTATTAGTAATTGGCTGGGATGCAGCTGATTGGAAAGTGATAAACGCACTTATTAAGGAAGGTAAGATGCCAACCTTAAAGTATATGATGGAAAACGGTGCATCCGGTAACTTGGCGACTCTAGAGCCTCCTTTTTCTCCGATGTTATGGACTTCCATTGCTACGGGTGTACGACCAGACAAACACGGTATTCTAGGTTTTACGGAACCAGATCCTGCAACAGGGAGTGTTAGGCCAGTTTCTTCTGTTTCACGTAAGGTGAAAGCGATCTGGAATATCCTTACCCAACAAGGTAAAAAGACTAATGTAATTGGTTGGTGGCCATCTCATCCCGCAGAACCAGTTAATGGAGTTTGTGTGTCGAATCACTACAGTAGGGCTGCTAAACCAATTCACGAGGAATGGCCAATGGCAGAAGGTACTGTACATCCACCAGAATTAGAAGATGTATTTAAGGAGTTGAGGGTTCATCCAGATGAACTTACTCACGAACATGTACTTCCTTTTATTCCTAACGCAAACAAAATTGATCAGGATACAGATCAGGGTATTGCAACGATGTCCAAAATTTTATGTGATGCAGCTACCATTCAAGCTGCTGCAACTTGGACTATAGAAAATACAGAATGGGATTTTACAGGAGTTTATTTCGATGCAATTGATCACTTCTGCCATGCATTTATGAAATATCATCCGCCGTTATTACCCGGTGTAGATGAGAAGCGTTACGAAAATTACAATAATGTGGTAAGAGCTGGATACATGTTTCATGACATGATGTTAGCGCGTCTATTGGAAATGGTTGGTAAGGATACTACGGTAATGTTGCTTTCCGACCACGGTTTTCATTCAGATCATTTGCGTCCAGTTATTTTGCCTCGAGAAGAACCAGCAGCACCTGCATATGAGCATAGAGATTACGGAATCCTATGTATGATGGGGCCTGGGATTAAAAAGGGAGAAAAGATAGGAGGAGCTTCACTATTGGATATTACTCCAACCTTATTAACGCTGTTTGGTTTGCCAATAGGTAAAGACATGGATGGGAAGCCGTTATTACAAGTGTTAGAAGGAGATGTTAAACCCGAGTTGATTTCAAGTTGGGAAGATGTAGAAGGTGAGTGTGGTATGCATCCAGGAGAACTCCAAGAAGATCCTTATGCTGCAGAACAAGCCTTGAAGCAACTTGTAGAACTTGGTTATATCGAAGATCCAGGTGATGATAAGGCGGTAGCTGTTGAACGGGTTAAGTTGCATGCAGAATACAATTTGGCTAGGGTATACTTAGGTTCTAACCGTGCGGAATTAGCTCTTCCAATTTTGGAAAAGATTCACGAAAATCACGGTGAAAATAGCCGTTTTACACAAAGATTGGCATCTTGTTATTACACCTTAGGCAAACTTGAAGAGTGCAAGAAAACCATTCAAGTTATCCGTGATCAACAACGTCAGCGTAAAATTGATGCTAACATTAAAATAAACAAAGCGCGTGTTAAAGCGCAGGAAAAACTTAAAGAACAAAACAGAGAGCCCGGAGAGCAATTCGAAGAAATATTTAGGTTAAAGGATTTGAAGGATTCTCCTGCTTTGGATTTGCTGGAAGGGAATGTATTGCTTAGAGAAGGTAAGCCCGCAAAAGCCTTGGAGAAATTTAAAACAGCGCAGTTAAGCGTAGCAGACACTCCAAAATTGAACATCCAAATTGGTAAGGGCTATTCAGAGTTGAAGAAATGGCCTCAAGCAGAGAAAGCGTTTCGTAAAGCATTAGAAAGTGATTACGATAATCCGCATGCGAGACATGGACTTAGCCTAAGTTTGCTTCGTCAGAAAAGATATGAGGAATCAATTGAAGAAGCGTTATACTCGGTAGAGTTGAATTATTCCTTCCCATTAGCGCATTATCATCTGGGAGAAGCTTTGTATAATATTGAAGAATATGAAGCTGCAGCACAAGCTTTTGAAGTAGTTCTGGCCTTATCTCCAAATATCGGTAAAGCTCGTAACTGGCTAATCGATATCTATACTGAAAAGCTTAAGACACCAGAGAAAATTGATCATAGAGAGGTATTTGACACGGTTGATCCGGATTCATTTGCCAGTAAATATGAGGCCAAAGCGGCGGAATTGATCGAAGAGATAGAAGAGCATAGTGAAGGCGAGATCATTATTGTTTCTGGTTTGCCAAGATCTGGTACTTCCATGATGATGCAAATGCTGCATAAAGGAGGGTTAGAACCATTTACAGATGCCATTAGGGAAGCGGATGAAAGTAATCCAAAGGGATATTACGAACACGAGCAAATCAAGAAATTACCATTTGATAAGCGTAAAACTTGGCTTAAGGACGCAGATGGAAAGGTAGCAAAAGTAGTGTCGCACTTATTATTTCATTTACCACCAAGATATAGATATAAGGTTGTTTTCATGGCACGTCCAGTACAAGATGTTGTAATTTCTCAACAGAAAATGTTGGCCCGTCAAGGTAAAGGAGATGGTAAAACATATCCACTAGGGTTAGAAAATAGCTACAAACAAAACTTAATGAAGGTTGAGAAGTGGGACTCCAAACATTACAATGTGGAGATGTTATATGTTGATTACCTAGACGTCGTCGATAATCCAAGGTCGAATGCCGAAAAAGTTAACGAATTTTTAGGAGGTTCTTTAGATTTGGAAGCAATGGTTTCAGCGGTAGATAAAAATCTGTTGCATAACCGATAAAATAATTTCAGCCTAGTTTAAACCTTTAGGTTTACGTTCGGTCTAAGTGGAAAAATAGTTGATATGAAAAAAAGTCTGGTAACCAGTGCTCTTACAATTTTGTTGAGCATTTTGGTGAGTTGGCCTATGATGGCTCAAAGACCTGGTGGTGGATCTAAGGGCTATAAAGGTTATGGAGCGAAAGGAACTTTTGAAGTAAAAGGGGAGATCAAGGATGTAGTTGGGAAAGGACCAATTGAGTATGCTACAGTGGCACTCTACAGAATGCGTGATTCTTCTTTAGTAACAGGTGTGGTTACCAATGATAAAGGTAAGTTCCACATAAGAGAGTTGTCATTTGGAAAGTATTATCTTATCTCTGAATTTGTAGGGTTTGAACGTTACACATCTTCTGTTTTTGCGTTAAATAATGATAATCCAGTTCAAAATTTAGGCGAAATTGGCCTAAAACCTTCTGCAGATGCTATAGACGAAGTTGAAGTTGTTGTTGAGAAACCGCTCATTATGACTTCCATTGATAAAAAGGTATTTAATGCGGAGAAGAACATTACAGCAGCTGGTGGTACAGCTGTAGACGTCTTAAATAATGTTCCTTCCGTTGTGGTTGATCAAGATGGAAATATTTCGCTTCGCGGTAACTCTAATGTAACGGTGCTAATTGACGGGAAACCGTCTGGTTTGACAGGTGGTGGGAGACAAGCACTTCTCGAAAATATACCAGCTTCAAATATTCAGGATATAGAAATTATAACTAATCCTTCTGCCAAATATGATCCTGATGGACTGTCAGGAATTATTAATATTAAGCTTAAGAAAAACAAATTAGAGGGAGCAAATGGTAGTGTTACGCTCACATTGGGAAGTGATGATCACCCTGAAAATGGTCAGGATATCATTAATAAGTACAATTTAAATACTCAATTGAATTATAGAAATTCGAAGTTCAACGTCTATGGGAATTATTCTTATAACAACCGTGAAACAGGAATGGTGAATGGAGTTGTTCAAGATGTTTTTATAGGTGAAAATGTTTCAAGTTTAGTTCAAAGTGATCTAGGAGTTCGTAACAGAGTTTCACATTTGATCAAGGGAGGAACAGACCTTTATTTGAATCGTTATAATACGGTTTCATTAAGTGCTACGGCTAATTTAGGAGATAATGGTGGAGCCACCGAACTGCTGTATGATAATCTATTCAATAATATACGTCAATCCGCAAGTGTCCGTTCGGCGTTAGAGAATTCTACACGAAACAGTTTAGATTTAAATGCTTCTCACAAGAAGACTTTTAAGAAACAAGGTCGTGAATTATCTACGGAATTGAATATGTCTAATGGTGGTTCTGAGGCAATTTCGGACTTTGATCAATACTTTGGAGATGAAATAACTGGTGATCCATATGTAATGCAGAATACAACTACAAATCGTGTTAATAAGGTTAACACGCTCCAAATGGACTTCGTAAACCCACATGGAAAAACGGCAAAAACGGAAATGGGTTGGAAGGTAATCACCAGAAACATTGATAATGATTTTTTCTCGGAGTCTTTTGATTCTACAGAAGCAAGCTTTTATCCAGATACCTTATTGAACAATCAGTTCAATTATGCTGAACAAATCTATGCTTTATACGCTATGGAGGCGTTTGAATTGAATAAAAAATGGTCTGCACAAGGTGGATTAAGAGCAGAGCAGGCTTTTCTTAGTTCCGAATTGGTAACAACTGGAGAAACGTATGATTCTTCTTATTTCGCAGTTTACCCAAGCGCATACTTACAGTATAAAATCAAAGACTCTGCTCGTGAAAGTAGTAGTTTAGTGTGGAGTTACAGCCGAAGAATTAATAGACCTAGAACTAGAACATTAAATCCTTTTGCGGATTATTCGAATCCTAATAGTATCAGAAGGGGTAACCCATATCTTAGACCAGAGTTTACGGATTCTTACGAAATGACCTACTCTTGGTTCAAAAAGGGAATCGCAATCAACAGTTCTGTTTATTATAAACATACTAGAAATCAAATCAGTCGCGTATCGTTTCTAGATGGTCAGATAAGACATATGATGTGGCAAAATGTAGGTAGAGGATCATCATATGGTTTAGAAACGTCAGTTAGTGGTAAGCTTTTACCGTATCTTAGAATTGTGGTAAGCGGTAATGGAAATTGGAATGAAACTCGTGGAGAGGCAGTAAATGAAGAACTTCAAGATACCGTGAATCTTGATAACTCGGCATTTGGGTTCAGAGGAAACTTAATGTTGAATTTCAAGATTAAGAAAAAGTATGATTTACAGCTTTCCTCTTGGTACCGCGCACCTACAAATACCGCACAAGGTAGAATCTACGCGATGGGATCTGCAGATATCGCATTGAAAAGAACATTTAAGAAGAAATTTGACGTTTCGATACGTGTGAGTGATATTTTTAATACTCAGTATTTTAGTATGTTACTGGATGATTTTGATACACAGGGTAATAGTTACCGTTCAGATCGTAAACATGACTGGGAGAGTCAAAATGTATATTTAAGTCTTGGATATCGATTTGGTAAGCAAAGTAGAAGCCGTGGAAGATGGGGAGGTAAAAAAGGTAAAGGTAATGAAGGAGGCTTCAATGGCGGAGGCAGTGATCAAGGAATGTAATTTGGGATAAACATATTGAATGGTGAACAAGCGTCGAAAAATCATTGCTACATGACAATTCGAACTAACTTGTTCACCAATCTAAAAATCCGCTAACTAGAAGTTAGAAGCTAAATCTTCACAATACGTTTAAAAATAGCGTTCTGATTCTTGTTTTTGATCTTCACAAAGTATTTACCTGAAGGTAACTCTTGAATGTCTATTTCGGTTTTATCAGCGTCGATCTGAAGTTCTTTTAAAGCAACCATACGTTCATCGTAGATTACTATTTCCGCAGATAATTGTCCTTTTTGAGCACCTTTAATTTCCACATGTAGTTGTTCACTCACTGGATTAGGATAAGTAAATATTTCAACCTCATTATAGGATTCATTCGTACTGTTTAACCTCACAGTTTCAACAAGGTCGTCCTTTTTTGATTTGATCTCTGGTTCTTTTATTTCCAGTTTTTTATAACGGTAAGATTTAAATTCATTCAAGTAATTCGAAAAAACTTCATGGGTTTCTCGCTTGGTGTTACCTACATAATAAACAGTATCCTGACGATCCAGACTAACATCTTCGATTATATACTGAAAGTTATCTTCTAATGAAATATCTCCTTTGTCTACCGCATAGTTCCACCAATTACCTCTAGGGAAGTTGGTAACACTATCGCTGGTCACTCTGAAGGCTTGGAGATACCATCTTCCACTCTTGGTTTCAAGGGAAGTTATATAGTTGTTTTTCCATTTGCGTACGTGCCCTAGAAATAATGTGTCTCCATCCGAATTTTGAAATAGGAACAAGTCTTTTTCAATTCGATCAATGTAAGTGGTGTCATATACCACACTATCTTTGGATTGAATCTGCTCAATTTGATATGAGCCAGCTAGAGAATAGGGGATTACACCTTTAGGTTTGTTTTGGAATTCTATTGACGCCTCGCAAGCTACGATTACGATCAAAGCGACGAATAACATGGAGTATTTAATCGGTTTGGCCATTAATTTGGACCATTCCATAGAAGGTTTGTGGCGGTGAGCAAACCAAATTGAGACTAGCGCAATTAGGTCTGTATAGTCTACAACTCTACCTATATTAAAGAAGGGGGCATTATTCCAAAGATCAATAAAGGGTTGCGAAAAAGGAGATTTCCAAAATACAAAGGCCAATGCTGACCCAATAAAAATCAAAGATTTGTTTCTTCCTATTATTACCCAAAGGGTAATGGGAAATATAAATAGACCTGTAAAGTCACTTATTTTACCAGTAATTAATCCTGGATATTCTGACTTTAGATAGAAGTCATTTATGACCGTTAAAATTAGGCAGATTAAAAAAGTTGGAGACAGTATCCAACTTAATCGTTGCTCGAATGAAGCACGACAATGTGGGTTGCGTTCTTTCATGTTGGTTGTAGATTAGATCTTACTATTAGAACGGGGTGGAAAGGGAATTATTATTTGTTGAATATTAATCTATAAAAAAGCCGCCTCATAAATTAATTATAAGACGGCTGTTTACCTGTGTTTATTAATATCTAAAGATACTCTTCATCAAGTGAATCCGTAATCTCTTCTAGAATCTCTTCTGGTGGATTTAAAGCTAGTTCACAATCAACTGCAATCATGAATGTAGCTACTTTTTTCATATTTACATATTTTCCTCCAAGTGCTTGAATTTTAGCTGCTTCGTTGGATAAAAGACAGTTGTATGGTACAGCAAAATTATCGTAGTTACTTCTTTCTTTGATAAGGTTCAATTGATCCATAGTGCTAATATCACTTCTCAATTCTGCTTCCAAAGGATATGAATCAATACCTGGCGTAGAAGCACCTACTTCAAATAATTTTTGAATCAATGCGGTTTGCTTTGCATCAAAATCATCAATTCCATCACTAGTCCAATTGAAGCGATCGTATTTGATCTCTTTCACCACATCATACATAGCTCTAAGTTCTTCAATTTTAGCTGCTTGTTGACCAGGAATGAACTCAATTTCACTGATGTAGCGCTTTATATACTGCATTTTAAGATCATCAGAACGAAGCATGGAATCCCAAGCTTCAATCATTCCGATTTCTAGGGAGTCCAATTGAACGGCTAATTGTTCTTTAGTTACTTCTGGTTTCTCTTCTGTAGTGTTGTTTTGCTGACAAGAGAAAAATAACGTTGCAGCTCCAAGTACTGCTAATGTGGATTTAAACAAGAATTTTTTCATAAGTGCGTGAATTTAATATTTTAAACGTTTCTATACCCATAATGTGGGATGAGATTTTCGTTACAATCTTAATTGAATTAATTTGAATTAATCTTCTGTTTCTTTTGAACACATAGTAGAGGTTGCATATCTAGAAATATGCGTTTTACCTTCTGAATGCCTCAATTGGTTAAATTTAACACCTAAACTAGATGGAGTCGATTTAATTCCGTATACCCAGTTTTCTTCTGCTTTTTGAGTCACCTTTAACTTTTTAAATTGTTGCATGTAACCAAATCTCTTATCTTCTAAAGCGACATTGGCTGGAAAGTCTGCCAGAATAAGGTCCTCGTTTTTGCATGTTTTTTCTAAATCGTTAATGCTCTTTTTCAAGGTCGTTAGGGAGTGTGTATATCCAATGTCCGCATCGTAATTGAATTTTACGGGGTCATATAAGTAAAATAATTGGACGGCTGTCAAAGCTAGGGCCATAGACCAATTAAACTTCCAGTCCCATTGTTGTATTACGGAGGCGAATAAGATACCAACTAAAGGAAAGACGAGCATTAAATATCGACTCATATAAAAGTTAATTGCCGTAAACGCAAACATTCCTAGTAGGGTGGTTGCGGATATAATGTTAATAGGCGTAATAAACTCTTTTAACATCGGATTCTTCTTTATTATCCAAACTAAAATGCCAGCTAATCCAAGAGATAAAGCATATCTTCCTTGAACCAGAAATGTAAAAGCCATTGATCTGGCCAGTTTTTCAAGAATAGAGAAGAAGTCTAACTGAACTAAACTTACATGGTATGGGAATAAATACCAGCCATGTTGCATTTTTTGAACTACCAGAAATAAGACAAAAACTAGAATGGGTGATAGGTCCAGCAAATAGTTTTTAATATTGAATTGTCGATTTCTACTATCCATGATGAAATGCCCAAGAACTGCACTAAAAGGCATTATAAGGCCTGTTTCTTTGATTAATAAGGCGCATGAACAGGCAATTATATAACCAACATAATTGTTTGTAGCTGCAAAATGCACAGACCAAAGTATGGCTAAGGCCAAAGGTAATTCAGGAAGCATAAATCCAGCCTGCGCGATAAAAATGGGATTAAGAATCATAAACAACGTTGCAAAGAATGCAGCCTTTGCATTGATCCAAAATTTCACAATATAAAACAGACTTGCTACAGATGCTACTGACAACAATAGAATAAACATTCTCCCAACCAGAATAGTCTCTCCAAACAATTTCATCCAACCTGCATTTAAGAATACATATAGAGTCGGATGTCCTCTCGAAAGTACTGGTGGTAGGGCCTCAGGCATTATTGAAACCTTATGATCCAACAAGTGAAAGATTGCTCTTCCATATACGCCAAGCTCATCCCAGAATAGAGGTAAATTGGCTACGCTAATCTTATAAAAGCAAAATGGGATTAATAATAACCCCAAGATTGCTTCAAATTTATATGTGTTAAATAGTTGTTTCAACTACCAATTTTGGCTCCTATTGTTGGAAACCGTAAAGTTTCATGAATTTATCAAAAATAGTGTTGTTATGATAAATTCCCATGAATGCATCTGCTCCTGGACCATATGCAAACACAGGTACCATATCAGCCGTATGATGATCCGTAGTGAATTCTCCTTTTACAGTTCCATCTTCCATACTTCCATCCACAATTCCATAACCTCCAGTTTCGTGGTCAGCAGTTATAACTACCAAAGTTTCACCATCTTTATCAGCGAAATCCAATACACGACCAATGGTTTTATCAAAGTCAACCATTTCAGAAATGATATATTCAGAGTTCATATCATGGCCGCCCCAGTCGATTTGAGACCCTTCGATCATAAGAAAGAAGCCCTTATCATTTTTATCAAGATTTTTAATTGCCGTGTGCGATGCAACTTCCAAGAAATCTCCACGACCTTCGGACATTTTAGGCATTCCGTTGTCCGCTAAAAGACCTGCAATTTTACCTTCTGGAAGACTTTTAATTTCATCCAAAGTATAGGCCATTTGATATCCTTTATTCTTTAATTCTTCGCTCAAATTTTTCTTATCCGTACGAGCCTCAAAGTGAGCTTTACCACCACCGATAAACACTTCAATGTCAGTTTTAAGAAAGTCTAAAGCGATTTCTTCATGCATATTACGACTTGGTTGATGTGCGATAAACGAAGCAGGTGTAGCATGAGTGATGGATGAAGTCGCTACTAGTCCCGTTGCTAATCCATTGTCTTCAGCAATCTCTAGGATCGTTTTTTGAGCAACCGTATCCTTATCCATTCCTATAGAACCGTTAAACGTCTTTTTACCAATCGAAAATGCCGTTGCACCAGCAGCAGAGTCTGTGATGTAGTTACTGGAAGATTGTGTCTTAGAAAATCCAATGTGACGGCATCTAGCTAGTTGAAGAAAATCCTTTTGTCGAGTAAGGCCAGAAGTGATTTGAGTCACCCCCATACCATCTCCAATCATAAAAATGATATTTTTTGGAGTTCCAGTAAAGGTGTTTGGCTCCTTTAATTCGATTTTTTGTGGCGCAGGCATTACTTCAACCGTTCCGCAATCCTTTTCTTGTGTACAAGAATTAAAAGCGAAAAGAAGTCCTGTTAGCGCAAAAAGTTTAACTTTGTTATTAAGCATATAGATGAATTTAATTGTCTATTACAATGGGTAAATATAAAGGTTATGAACCACAAATTTAACGTAGGCGACAAAAAAACATATTATAAAGTTGTGAAGACAGAAGATGTTGCTGCTTTTGAGGGAGGTGTGGTTCATGAAGTATGTTCAACCTTTGCTCTGGCGCGTGAAATAGAATGGTCGTCTCGGCTTTTTATATTAGAAATGAAAGAGGAGAATGAAGAGGGTATTGGAACTCTGTTAGAAATTGAACATAGATCACCAGCGATGGTAGGAGATGAATTGACCATTGAAGCCACTGTTTTGACTCAAGAAAAGAACGAACTAATCTGTGAAATAGAAGTTAAAGTGGGAGAAAGATTGATCGCATTGGGAAAAACAGGACAAAAAATCCTTAAAAAGGACAAACTGAATGCTATTTTTGGGGCATTGAAGCAATAGAATGTAGAAGAGTGGATAAACAAATTAACATAACCAATAAAAAGGCGAAATACGAATTCGAATTTTTGGATACATATGTAGCGGGAATTGTGCTAAGAGGAACCGAGATAAAGTCTATTCGGAGAGGCGAAGCGAGTATTAAAGAGGGATTTTGCATCTTTCAGGGAGATGAACTTTGGTTGAAGAATGCAACAATTGCGGAATATGAATTTGGAAATCAGAACAACCATAACCCTAAGCGAGATCGTAAGTTGATGCTTAATCGTCAGGAGTTGAACAAGCTAAAGAAGAAGATCAAGGATGTAGGTTTATCAATTATTCCGTACAAGATGTTTATCAGTGGACGAGGATTTGCCAAGGTGGAAATTGTGTTGGGGAGAGGTAAGAAGTTACATGACAAACGTGATTCAATTAAGGACAAGGATATTAAAAGAGATTTAGCGAGGAAGAATTTT
>JAHDFW010000060.1:16074-19192 GCA_020627945.1 Cytophagales bacterium | reverse complement strand
ATTTAGGGATAATTATTACATTCCGTATTGGTTAAGAAACAAAACCTTCCCAATTGCTCATGTATTCCACAAATTTTGTACCCAGTCCTTCATTACTTAGATAATCTTTAGAGACGGGTGGAGTAATTGATCTGAACTCTGGATCATTTTTAATAAGCTGCGGTATGTTATGGTGGAGTATTGCGGCTCTACCAAGAGTTACAAAATCTACACCTTGGTTAAGTAGTTGTTGAACATCTAAACCGTTATAAATTTTACCCGCAACAGTTAGTTTTATGTTCTTACGTTCCAATTCGGTAAAATGTTTTAATAGGGTTTGGTGTTGTTCCTGTTCTTCCTCGGGCATCTTTTTACAGTCCCATAGAGAAATGTCAAGAAAGTCAATGTTGTTGGAGTCGATTAGTTGTTGAGCAATAGTTTTAATTTCATTTAATTCCATTCCAAATCGTTCAGGAGACAATCTAACCCCTAGTAGAAAGTTAGAGCCACATTTTGCACGGATTCCGTTTACGATTTCAAATAAGATTCGAGATCGATTTTCCAGCGACCCTCCATATTTGTCAGTCCGTTGATTTATTTTTTTACTTAAAAATTGTGTAATAATGTATCCATGTGCCCCATGAACTTCTACGCCGTCAAAACCTGCTTTCTGTGATCTTATAGCTGCTGTTATAAAATCATCGCGGAGTTGTTCTACTTCGGCTAAAGAAAGTGCTCGAGCATTGTATTTCTCATGTTCAGATGGGCAAACTGCTTTTTCCTTTATAACGTCAAATGGAGATCGCATTCCAGCATGATGTAATTGCACAACAGATAAGCAGTTATGTGCTTTTATGGACTTAGCTAATGTAGTAAGGCCATTTAAATGTTGATCTGAAAAACAACCAAGTTGTCCTTCAAATCCTTTACCCACTTTTTGAACGTGTGAAGCACATGTCATAACCATTCCAAAGCCTCCCTTTGCACGCATTTCCAACCAATGTCGCTCATCTTCTGTTAAAGTTCCATCTTCGTTACTTTGCTTGTTCGTTAGTGGTGCCAACATGAATCTATTTTTCATGGTATGCCCAGAACTGAAATTTATGTTCGTAAATGGAAGGTTTATGTCAATAGATTCTTTCATAGGTCTAATTGCTCTTAGAAATGTAATTGTTCAATTATTCAACCAAACTAAAGTGTTATTAATGCTATTCCAAACCAAGAAAATATTATTTTTGCGGATTCATTATTAAAATTGAAACTAAAGCAATAAACATACGTCAAAAATGATGAAAAGGACTAGAATCAATGAGTTGTTAATCAGCGACGATTTAGATCGCGAAGTAGTAGTGAAAGGATGGGTTAAAACTCGTCGTGGGAATAAACACGTAGGTTTTATTGCTTTAAATGATGGTTCTACCATTAAAAATATTCAGATCGTTGTTGATCTAGAGGAAAAAGGAGAGGAGTATATAAAAGATGTTACCACCGGAGCAGCTATTCAGGTAAATGGAACATTGACCGCTTCTGAAGGTAAAGGACAAACGGTGGAAGTAAAAGCTTCTGAAGTGATTGTACTGGGGAAATCACATCCAGATGAATATCCTATTCAGCCTAAAAAACACACTCTTGAATTTTTAAGAGAAAATGCTCACTTGAGATTTCGTACTAATACTTTTAGTGCGGTAAACAGGGTAAGACACAACCTTGCTTTTGCCATTCATAAATATTTTCACGAGAGAGGGTACTATTATATCAATACACCAATAATTACTGGTTCGGATGCTGAAGGTGCTGGAGAGTGCTTTAAGGTTACAAACTTTGACCTGAACGGTGCTCCGACAGATGATAAGGGTGGAATTGACTACGCTCAAGATTTCTTTGGTAAAGAAACTAACCTAACAGTTTCTGGTCAATTGGAAGCGGAGGCAGGAGCCATGGCATTAGGACAAGTTTATACTTTTGGACCAACGTTTAGAGCTGAGAATTCGAATACATCTAGACATTTGGCAGAATTTTGGATGATTGAACCAGAGGTTGCTTTTGCTGATATTAACGATGACATGGATTTAGCGGAAGACTTTATCCAATATGTGATTCGATTTGCTTTAGAAAATTGCAAAGATGATTTAGAATTTTTGGATAATCGATTAGCCGATGAGGAGAAGCAATTGCCACAGGATAAAAGAAGTATGCCATTGTTGGAGAAGCTCAATTTTGTAGTGGAGAATGATTTCGAAAGAATTACTTATACAGAAGCAATTGATATTCTTAGAAACTGTAAGCCAAATAAGAAGAAGAAATTCCAATACCTAGTTGAAGAATGGGGAATGGATTTACAATCTGAGCATGAGCGTTATTTGGTAGAAAAGCACTTCAAGAAACCAGTGATTTTATATAACTACCCGAAAGACATCAAAGCGTTCTATATGAAGCAAAATGACGATGGGAAAACAGTTGCAGCAATGGATGTACTTGCTCCAGGAATTGGAGAAATCGTTGGAGGTTCAGAAAGAGAAGCTGATTTAGTAAAACTACAAACGAGAATGAAAGAGATGGATGTTCCCGAGGAAGAACTTTGGTGGTATCTTGATTTACGTAAGTTTGGAACTGCTCCTCACGCAGGGTTTGGCCTTGGTTTTGAAAGATTAGTAGTATTTGTGACAGGGATGGGTAACGTAAGAGATGTAATTCCTTTTCCAAGAACACCTAAGAATGCTGAATTCTAGGATAATTAAATCTGTAAATATTACTTCTTGAAAACTCAGGTTTCCATAACCGGCGTTGGTTCTGTTTCTCCTTTGGGAAGCAGCGAATCCTCAGTCCTGAATTCTTATTTAGACCAGCGACATTATTTGACTACAAACGCAAATAATGTATGGTTAGGTAAATTAGAGTCAGGTACGGAATCTTTACTACAAGAACTTTTAAATGAAGATCATGCTTTTAAGAAGCTTGATAGGAGCGTCTTACTTGCAATTCTTGCAAGCCGAAAGGCATTGGACGGATTGGAATTGGATGGTCAAAATATAGGTGTAAATATTGGCTCTTCAAGAGGAGCAACTGAGTTATTCGAAAATTATCTAAATCAGTTTAGTGATAGTGGGAATAAACGAATCTCGTCTTATTCATCCCCAAC
>JAHDFW010000060.1:0-15974 GCA_020627945.1 Cytophagales bacterium | reverse complement strand
GGGGTAGGCTATGCAAGAGAATCATTAGAACATCCAGCTTCAATCAGCGAAAAAGGAACGTGTCTTTTTGATTCCATGAAAATGGCGGTGGAAGGGATAATGCCAGAAGAAAAAATAGATGTGGTAGTAATGCATGCGCCAGGAACAATAAAAGGTGACTTAGCGGAATTGAATGCGATAAAAGATCTATTTAAAGATAATATACCAATTTTAACTTCTAACAAGTGGAAAATTGGTCATACGCTAGGGGCATCTGGTGGATTAAGTATTGAAATGGCTCTTCATATGCTGAATGAGCAATGTGTATTTGAAAACCCATATTATTCTAATTCGCCAGCTCCAAACGAAATAAAGAACATTCTTGTTAATGCAGTTGGTTTTGGAGGTAACGCAGTAAGTATTGTCGTTTCTCGTTCCTAATTCCATCTCGATGAAGTCAGTAATTTGGCTCATTTGATCGTGAAAAACTGGTGGTTCGAAGAAATATTGCGAAGAAAAATACAATTTACACTTTAAAATATTATATTAGTTGTGAAAAATATATTTATAACCAACTAAAAAAATCAGGAATGAGAACATTAAAGTTACTTTCAATTTTCGCCATTGCGGCATTTGTTATTTCATCTTGTGGTAGAAGAAATACATCTCAAGTACATGAAACTGCATATTCAGGATACAAATATGAAGATGGCAATTATAAACATGTAAAAGTTGCTCCAGTTGTTGAAGAAACTACGGCTGAGGTGGTAGTTCCAGAAGAGGATGTAACTGCTTCTACGGTACCAGTGAAAACGAGCACTGAGGTTAAAGAAAAATTAGTAGAAGTTAAAAAGCGTTCTTCAGAAATCAAGGAGCAAATCAAAGAGGCTAAGTCTCAAGTTACAAAAGCGGAAAAGAAGGCATTCAAGGCTAAACTTAAGAAGGCTAAAAAAGATCCTAACAGTGTAGAAGCGAAAGAATTAAGAGAGAAATTGGCAGGTAAAAGCGGAATGGAAGTAAGTCCACTTATTGCTGCAATCATAGCAATTTTTATCCCATTTTTAGGAGTTGCTCTTTTCGAAGGAGGAATTACTACAAATTTCTGGATTGATTTAATTCTTACTTTGTTGTTCTACTTCCCAGGATTAATCTACGCATTAATCGTAATTCTGGCATAGAATAACTCACGTTAAATAGCATATTGGAAAGCCCTGACGATAGTTAGGGTTTTTTTTACTAAACTTCTTGACTGATGTTGATCGAAGCTGCTTTACGAGCTGGAATATATGAAACTAACAAGGTTACTAGCATTACAATAGTTGCAACAAATACGAAATCTAACCATCTTAATTCTACAGGATAACTGCTAATTAAACCATTGTTCATACCCATAGACTTTAAGCCAAATTGCTGTTGAGCCAATACTACCAAAAGTCCTACAACTAGTCCAAATCCAGTTCCTACGACAGCAACCAAATATCCTATTTGCAAATACGTATTTCTAATTGCTTTGGCTGTAAACCCAATGGACTTCATAATAGCGATGTCCTTTTTCTTTTCCATAGTAAGCATGGAAAGAGCGAAGAAAATATTCAACGAAGCAATTAATAATATAAACGAGAAAATTAAGAAGGTAATTAACTTCTCAATATTGTGAGCTTTTAATAAACTTACATGAAGGTCGAGAGAATCCTTAACGATGTACTCTTCGCCAAGATATTGTTGAATGGTTGATTTTAGTTTTTTTATATCACTCTTGTCGTTTACCAGAATCTCAATAGCTGTTCTTCTATTTTTCATTTCTGTGAGTCGCTCAACGAACTTAAGAGGAGCAAATGTATAAGTCTCGTCATATTGCCTTTCGATACTAAAAGAACCAGCATAGCGGATGTTTTCTAAGTTTAGTAAATTAGGAGTTAGTGATCCCATGATTTTACCTGCTTTCGGATACATATATTGAAGAGGGTACATGTTTTTACTATCCCTAGAAAGTGCCAATTCATTTTGAACTCCAAGTCCAACTAAAGCAAAAGACGTTGAGTCCTTGTAAATAGAAGCATTACCACTACTAATCGAGGCAGCTTTAAATTGTGCCTGAAGAAAAGCAGGTTCAATTCCCTTTACCTTTACAACAACTTGTCGATCCTTGTATTTAAGTAAGGCATTATCTTCTATTATTTCGGAAACCTGAGCTATTCCTTCAAGGTTTTTGATGTGCTCTATTTTCGTAGCGTCACTTTCAAATGATTTGCCGATTGTTGGAACGATTGTCAAATGTGGATCAAACTTACCAAATAGGTTCTTAACAAAAGTATCCATTCCATTAAACGCTGAAAGAATGATGATCAAAGAACAGGTACAAGCCATTACTGCAACAACTGCAAGTATGGAAATAATGTTAATGATGGTTTTCTTCTTCCAACTAAAGAAATAACGTTTTGCGATATAGAAAGATAAATTGGCCGCCATTATTCGTCCTCAGAAGGGGGAATATCCAACTCGTTTATTATTTTATTGATATTATCGGAGTACTCAGAAAGATCATCCATAAAAAATCTTAGTTCAGGAATCGAACGCAAATTGTTTTTTAAACGCTGGGCAAGCATATAGCGGAGTTTTTTTGAACTCTCTTGTATTTGGGTTAAAGTGTCTTCAGTTCCATTGAAAATGCTTACATAAACATTGGCAATTTTAAGGTCTGGGCTCAATTTCACATAGTTTGGACCAATGATGGCATTCTCAAACATATGGGTACAATCTCGCTGAAAGACCTCGGCGATGGTGCTCTGTATTAAATTAGCAACCTGTTTTTGTCTTTTACTACTCATTATGTTTACAAATATCCGATTTATTTTGTTCTTTTGAGTCTCATCACTTCAAAATCTTAATAACGAAAATCAGTTGATCAGATTTTTTAATTCTCATTTTCCATCTAGGGTTTTGTACCTAATTGCACTTTCGATAATTTTATTGGTGCTGAGTGTGATATTTGGGGTGGATTATACAGATAATGTACTTCGCTGGATGATAATAGGAGAAAAAGTAAGTACAGGTGGAATATTGTACAAAGATATACTCACCACCGAATCTCCATTGTTCAGTTGGTTTATCTCACTTTTGTCTACCGTTTCATTTAGATCCACTTGGTTAAATGCTTCGCTGGGAACATTATTGGTGTTTTTGTATGGATTACATTTAAACGGAACCATAAATCGTTTCAAGCTGCTTAAAAACAGAAGTTATGTGCCTTTGTTGCTATTTATATTGTTTTTCTTCTTACACCCAGACCTAATATATGTTTCCCCAACTTTATTGGGTTGTGGATTTATAGTGTTGGCTTTTAGATCTTTATTGAACTTGGCTCAAGGTGATGCACATCAAGAAGCTTTTAATATTGGTTTTTTGGTTGGCTTGGCAATGCTGTGTTCCAACCTTTATTTGTTTTGTTTGGTAGTAGCAATATTTGGCTTATTATATTTCACCTCTCCAACAGCCAGAACTTTTGGGCTTTTCTTTATTGGTGTAGTTATTCCTTTTGCGGTGGTAGCGGTCTTACTTCTTGTCTTAGATAGTTGGGGAAGTTTTTATGGATTATATGTTTCGAATTACTTCAGGCAAACATCTATTATTAAGATCAATTGGATCCAGATGGGGCTTATCTGGGTTTTGCCTATTTTGGTATTAGTATTTTCCGTGCTGGCAGGGGTGAATGGAATAGGGTTGTCAAACTTTGTGCAAAAGTCTAGGCAGTTGTTAGCGATCTGGTGGCTGTTAGCTCTTTTAAATTTGGGCCTTGCCTTTTACGCACCGAGTGTACAAATGCTGATCGTGCTTGTGATTCCATTTACGATTTTTCTAAGCAATATTTTTATATCCTCCCGAAGAGGTTTTTTGATGGAAGTATTATTGTTGTTAGTTTTTGTCCCTTCAGTAGCATTGAGTTATTATTGGGATGGAGGAGTAATTCGTAACAACAATCTTGAAGATGACACTTCAGCACAGACCTGTGATAGTTTCTTACCGGTTGAAAATAATAATTCAGTTTATAAAGCGGGAGCTCATTTAGGAAAGTATAGGGGAAGTAAGCATGGAACGGCATGGGTAGATCCATTTGAGGTTATTGGAGAGTATAATTTTGATTCTCCTGATGCGATAATTTCTGTTTACCATCGCTTTTTGAAAGATAAACCAGAATTCGTTGTAGATAACGAAGAGGGCAGAATCAAGAAGTTGTTTGAGAAAATTCCGTTGCTAAAAAGACAGTACGAAAAGGTTGGGAACAATTGTTACAGATTGAAAGTCAAGAAATCGACCTCCAATTAAAAACTATTTTTTTCGCTCGACCGTATAAGTGATCAATTGCTCTAAGGAGCTACGACTAGGAGATGGCTCGAATTTAGCAAGAATGTCCATTGCTTCTTGTTTAAAGCGGAGCATAACTTCAGTGGTATATTCAATTCCCCCAGATTTCTTAACGAAATTAATTACTTCGCGCACTTTTTTACTCTTGAGACTGTCGTTTTTTACGATATTGATAATTCTCTTCCTTTCTTTCTTTGTAGTGTTGTTAAGCGCATAAATAAGAGGAAGAGTCATCTTTTTTTCTTTAATGTCTATACCCACTGGCTTACCAATACCTCCAGAACCATAGTCAAATAAGTCATCTTTGATCTGGAAAGCCATTCCAATTTTTTCACCTAAGGTCCAAGCGTTATCAACTACCTCTTGTGAACCACCAGTTGATGCCGCACCTACCGCAACGCAGGAAGCTAATAACGCAGCAGTTTTCTGCCTAATTATTTCAAAGTAAACATCTTCCGTAATGTCCAAGTTTCGTGCTTTTTCTATTTGGAGAAGTTCACCTTCACTCATTTCCTTTACTGCACGTGAGACAATCTCTAGAATATTGAAGTCTTTATTCTCAACGCTTAATAACAAACCCTTCGATAAAAGATAATCTCCTACCAGAACAGCAATTTTATTTTTCCATAAAGCATTGATGGAGAAAAAACCTCTACGCATGTTGGCGTCATCTACAACGTCGTCATGGACCAAAGTAGCTGTGTGGAGTAATTCAATAAGTGCAGCAGCTCTATAACTCACATCATTGGTTTTGCCATGTAAATTGGCGGAAAGAAAAACAAACATTGGACGCATTTGTTTCCCCTTTCTTTTGACGATGTAATTCATAATTCTATCTAGCAATTGGACATGCGACTTCATTGAATCCCTAAATCGGGGTTCAAATTCTGCCATTTCCTTCTGGATAGGCGCTTGTATTGTGGAAAGCACAGACATCTTTCCACAATAATACGACCTTTTTTTCTATTTGAAATTTACTTTCGGATCAAATTTATTCTAACTCCTGCATTGAATGCGTCAGTGATAAACTCATCGTTAACCATCTTACCTGGGTAGTAGTTGATGCTAGGTTCGAACTCGATGTCCCAATTGGCATTAGAACGCATCAAATAAGATGCTCCAAGATGTAACTTGGCTTTAACTCCATTGGAATTAGTTAATGGCATAACTCTTCGTTCAGTGTCGATTAACATCCCACTAAATTGATATTGGGCTCCAAGTCCTCCAACTAAAGAGATATGGTCAGACACCTTGAATCTTAGATCTCCATCTAACCCAATAAGTCTCATTTGGATGTCGTAGTACTTTTCTTCTGTCAACCTAGTAGCATAACGGATACTGTTGTTAGAAAGTTTTCTTGCCACCAATTGGTTGTTGCCAGCAACATTATATTCAATATCATCGTTGATATGATTGTATTCTACACCAAAACCAGCACTGAATTTGTTTGATATTTTAGTTCTTAGTTTTAGACCTAACTCCATCCCCATCTTTTTTGAAGACAGTTGAGCAGTTTGACGGAAACCAGTAATATTGATGTCGTCTACTTGATTAGCTTTTGCATACTTAGAACTGTTAAAGATAGAACCATAGTAGTGTACTTTGAATCGACCGTTATTCTTCTTCTTGTCATCATCTTCCTCTTTCTTGGACTTATCAGCTAATTCTTTCGATTCTTCTTTAGAAGAGTCTAGATTATCTTGCTTCTTATCCTCCTTATTGTTCATAGTTACAATAGGGTTAGATAAGTCATTATTTTGGTTTGATTCAGCGTTTGAACTGCTTTTTGAACTTTTAGACGTTTGATCCGTAACAAAACCTTGCTCTGAACTATTATCGATAGCAGAATTGCTATTGTTGCCTTCAGAAACATCAGTTTGCGAATTGTCCTGTCCTTCTATATTCGTATTAGAAGATTTTTGGTCATTTGAAGTTCCGTTATCTGCAATTGCTAGAATAGTATTCAATGCTAGAAGTTCAACATCTAAATTAGGGTCAAACGTTTGATTATTATCTTCGTTATTCTTTTCGGTTACAGCTGGGTTGTCATTTGTTTCAGTAAAAGCCATTAAAGTTGTTTCAGCAGGTTTAGAACTTTTAAGATTTTCTACTAAATATTTCGATTTATCATTCTCATATGACATATGGCTAATTTCGGAAGAATTATCTATGCTCTCATTTGAGTTAGACTCATTGATTAATGACTGATCTACTTCTACAGTTCCTCCGTTGTTTTTATGAGGTAAAGTAGTTTTTATTGAAATACTTTTAATTTGTTCATCAGATTCAGTTTTAACTTGTTCTGCTTGAGCTAGACCAGCGTTATTCGGGGATTTAGCTGATTTTGTCCCAAAGAAGTAGCCACCTAAAAACAAGAATATCCCTGCTACTATTAGCAAAGGAATTCTAAATGGTGAAGGTTTACTAGTATCGACAGGCGGATTGGTGGTGCCTGCCATACCTTTTTGTATGCTGCTCCACCCCCCGATTGGTGGAACACCTTCCAGGTTGTTGAATTTCTCCTGGATTATATTTCTATACTTGTCTTCCATTGCTTTTATATAGCATATCTTGATATATTATTGGCACCTAACATTTGAACCAACATGGACTTAGCTTTAAACAATTGCGATTTAGAAGTGCCAACACTAATCGTAAGTTTCTCGGCTATTTCTTTATGCGTATACCCATCAATCACATAAAGGTTGAATACCATTTTATAACCAACTGGAAGTTGATTAATTATTCTCGAAAGTTCGTCTACGGACAACTTACTAAGGATTTCCATGTAGCTACCATCATCCTTGTCGTAGTCATCGTATTCTACTTCTTGTTTTCTTTTTGCTGATTTATAATAGTCTATTGAGCTATTGATAAATACTCTATACATCCAACTTTTTAGGCTTCCACCTTTAAAACCTTTAATTTTATCAAATACTTTGATAAAGGTGTCATGGAATACATCTTCAGCTTCCATGCGATTAGTAGCATATCTTGAGCAAACCGCAATCATACGCGATGCGTAAAGGTTGTAAAGCGCCTCTTGCATCACTGCATTGCCTTCTTGACAGCCCTGTACGATTTCTTCGTCCGTATATTGTTGGTTATGCATTAAGTTATATAGCCTCAGTTAGTTGAATAGTTTGTTCTTTTTCTTAAAATATGTCTGGATCTACACCTACAAAAATGTTAACAGGTGCAGTACTTGATACAAGTCGATTTGATTTGGAACGTACTACGTATTCTAACATATCTGTTCCGATATAGTTAGCTTCTGATATGTACGTGAATCTATCGCCGTCTCTTACCAATTCACCATGAATTGGGTAGGAGATAATCTCAAAAGTCTCTACTGAAATTTGACCCGGACATGCAGCATCGTTTGCTAATAACTCTTCAATGGAGAAAATCTTTACATTTTGCTTATAAGGATCTTCAATGTGAAGAATGTCGGCTTGAGCTTTCAAGTTAGTATTACAAGGAGGGTTAGGATCAATTACGTTGACTAATATTCTCGCAAATTCACAGTTCCCATTCAAATCACAAACACTGTATTCAAACATATCAGTACCAATGAAATTGTGTCTTGGTGTATATCTAAATACTGTACTTCCGTCTGCTACACTTATGGAACCATTGCTAGGATTACTAACCTCAATAACAACTTCGCCTTCAATTTGATCATTGGTCAAAATATCAAGTGCAAGTGCACTATTTTGATTCGTTTGATAATTATCGTCGAACAAAACAATAGTTGTCATTGGTTCCGGCTCATATCTATCACATCCTACAAACGCTATAGCTGTAAGGCAAAGCAAGGATTTCAGAACTATATGTTTTAATCTTATTTTCATTTTAATTATTTCAAAAATAAATTCTCTCTTCTCAATTCTCTTCTATTAACAAAACTAATCTTTTTTATTAAATCAGCCTGTATAGGTTAGACGAGGGTCGGATTGATAAGGTTGCCTGAACAATAAGTTTTTTTTGAAAAAAAATAAATTTAAAGATTTCGATCATTAAAACTCACTAATTAATTCATGGTTAATTCGCGATTTAGTAAGTTCGCATTATCATTCAATATATATATAATATTAGATCATGGATCTTCTTTCTTCCCGCATTAAAAATTTATCTGAGTCAGAAACTATAGAAATGGCTAAAAAGGCGCGTGCACTTGCAGCCGAAGGAAAAGATGTTATTAACTTAAGTTTTGGAGAACCAGACTTCAATACGCCCAATCATATAAAAGAGGCGGCAAAAAAGGCACTTGATGAAGGGTATACATTTTATACACCTGTGTCAGGATACCCAGAATTACGTGAAGCTATTTCCAATAAGTTTAAAAGAGATAATAATCTTGATTATTCTTCAGAACAAATCGTTGTGTCTACTGGTGCTAAACAATCGTTGGCTAATGTGTTCTTATGTCTCCTGAACGAAGGAGATGAGGTAGTTGTTTTTGCACCTTACTGGGTGACTTATCGAGAAATTATTAAACTAGCTGGAGGAGTACCAGTATATGTTGATGGAGAAATTGATAATGAATTTAAGGTTCTTCCAGAGCAATTAAAAGAGGCTTTAAACGACAAAACTAAAGCGGTTGTTTTTTCTTCACCGAGTAATCCAACAGGTGGAGTTTATTCTCGAGAAGAATTAAATGAATTGGCAGATATTATAGCGGAGCACAAAAATGTCATTGTGGTTGCTGACGAAATTTATGAGTACATCAATTTTACTGGAGATCATGTTAGTATAGGATCATTCGATTCATTGAAAGATCGTGTAGTTACTGTAAATGGTTTTTCGAAAGGTTTTGCGATGACAGGATGGAGAGTTGGTTATATAGGTGCTCCTTTGTGGTTGGCTAAAGCATGTGATAAGATGCAAGGTCAATTTACTTCGGGAACCAATTCAATTGCTCAACGGGCGTGTATTGAAGCGTTGAATGGTACCATGGAGCCTACCAAAGAAATGTCTGCGGCGTATTTAAGAAGAAGGGATTTAGTGTTGAAAAGGTTGGAAGCTATTCCAGGTGTGAAAACATACTTACCGAAAGGTGCATTTTACATTTTTCCAGATGTTAGTGATTATTTCGGTAAATCGAGTGCGAATTATCAGGTAAACGATGCTAATGATATGGCAATGTACCTATTGAATGAAGCTAATGTGTCAATTGTGACTGGGAACGCTTTTGGAGCACCAAAATGTATAAGAATATCATTCGCTGCTGCCGATGAAGTGTTGGTTGAAGCTCTTGATAGAATTGAATTAGCGCTTTCGAAGCTTAAATAAAAATTCATCTTTAAGAAGATTTCAATGAACCAAGAGCGTATTCATAAGTTGTTTGAATCTTTTCAGTCCATGCGTGTAATGATCGTGGGGGATGTTATGATAGATTCATATCTATGGGGAAATATAGATAGAATTTCCCCTGAAGCGCCTGTTCCTGTAGTTGATGTCGTAAAACGTGAGAAACGCCTTGGTGGTGCGGCTAATGTTGCCCGAAATGTAAAAACTTTGGGTGCAGACTGCGTCATTTGCACCGTAGTTGGTAACGATGTTCATTCGGATGATTTAATTAAGTTGCTGAATGAAGATAAAATAAGAACCACAGGTGTAATTAAAAGTGATGCGCGTCCAACCACTATGAAGCATAGGATTTTAAGTGGTTCACAACAAATTCTTAGAGTCGATGAAGAGTCGAAACATCCATTGAATTCGGATGAGAATAATAAATTACTTCATTCTGTTTTGGAACACATAGAACAAACGGATGTTTTGATTTTACAGGATTATGATAAAGGTGTTCTTAATTCCAATAACATTGAACGAATCATTGAAATAGCTCAGCAACATAATGTCTTGGTAACGGTTGATCCAAAGAAGAAAAACTTTGAATTGTTTAAAGGGGTAGATCTTTTTAAGCCAAATTTCAAAGAGATTTGCGATGGTCTAAATTTGTCTATAGGGAAAAGTGAAGAAGATGTTAAATCTGCGGTTGAGCAGTTGAAGGAGAAAATTGGTGCAAAAAATGTTCTGTTGACTCTATCTGAAAAAGGCGTTTATGTTGATATTTCTGGAGAACAGCATTTGGTTCCTACCGAGGTAGTTTCCGTTGCGGATGTTTCAGGTGCTGGAGATACAGTAATAGCAGTTGTGTCCATGGGGATGACTGCTGATTTAAAACCAGCTGAAATAGGCGTTTTGTCGAATATTGCTGGAGGACTAGTATGTCAAGAATTAGGAGTGGTGCCTATTAATGGACAAAAGTTGAAGGATAAACTGATTGAGGTTTATTGTTGATTTAACTTTTGTGAGTTAGGAAATTCAGACTTCTTTCTAAAATTTTTAAAGTGTCATCTGGAAGAATATCATTTTCGTAAGGATGCATTCCTCCAAACACATGATTTGCATTTTCTAAGATTTCTAATTCTACAAGATCTGGATTCCAAGATTTTATTTCATGTGCCATAGAAACATTCAATGTAGAATCATCAGTTCCATGAAAAACTAGAAGTGGGACCTGACTGCTTTTAACTGCTGTTGGAATATCAAGGCGATCTCGATTCGCGAAAAAATCCTCAACTACTTGATAGTATAAAGGCATATCTTGTCCGGTTCTTCCATTTGGAATAATTGTTACACCATCCTTTTTCCATTGGTCCAAAAAACTTTGTGGCCAACGTTTTGAAAGATCATGAATCGCAGCCCACGTGACTACTCGTTTAACGCGATCATCTTCTCTGGACTTAAGAAGAACAAGCCCACCACCGCGACTATGGCCTATAAGAGAGATGTCATCTTTGTTATAAGAGGCATGATCCATAGGTGTGTTACCATTGGTAATAGCATCTAATAATACACCGATATCATCTAGTTCTATACTGAAATTGTTCTTTCCAAAAGCCTCCAAATCAACAAAGTCCACCGGTGATTCTGGGGTAGTTCCGTTAAGAGAAAGGTTTAGCTTAAATACAGCATAACCTTTCGACGCATACCAATCTGCAACTAGATTGAAATGTCCCCAATCTTTGAATCCTTTAAAACCATGTACAAATATTATGGTTGGAGCGTTTGTAATGCCCTCCTTAATTCTACCGTCACAAAGAAATGGTCTTTGATTATGAGATGAGTGTAAAGTGAATTCGTTCTTGATAATATTCATTAGGCGGGTGTTAGTGGTTGGGTTAAAATTAAGAAATCTTCGCAGTTTTGTTAATGAAAAGATGCCTTAAAGATACCACATGACTAAAAATAACTGCTGGAACTACAAACCCTGGAAGCCAAACAAAAGGGAAAAGGATTACTGCATAATTAGGTTGGTCAAAGGCTAGTTGTTGAAGTGGAAAAGGAATAGAAAGAACAGCGCTTATTACTATGTTAGCTAGTAGCAGCGCGCAGATGATATTCCAGGCAATTAAAATATTGCGACTCAATATTTTTTTGTGATAGCCCAACCAAAAAATGAATGGTGCAGTGATTCCGGCAAGGATGTCGAAATTTCTCCCCTCAAAAGTCATAAGTTCAGGTACAGCTCCTCCAATAAATAACCAGAAAAGCACAATCTCAACAGGAATACGTATACTGTGCAATAAGGTAAGCTGCTTGGAGGAAAGGCTATCTAGAAATACTTTTCCTTTTTTACTTAACGACAGAACAATAATGAAGATGAGTGATGGTAAGAAAATCAAAGGGAATTTTGGAGGGAGGGAGGATAAGCTGTTATAAAAGAAATCTTGATAAGCTAAAACGGCCTGAACGGTAAGCAGGATTATGGATCCTACTAAGAAGTGAATTGCGTACTTTTTGTGAGAGATCGATTGTCTGATAATTAAAAAAAGATAGATCAAGGTTGCAGCAGTAATCATGATGAATGCAACTGAAACGTAGGTCGGTAGATTTGAGAGGTGTTTCATAATTTATAAATGTATATACATGTAAATGTTTAATTTTTTTAGAGTTCTAATTCGTTAAAATTGCTACGAATAGCCTTGGTGATTTGATCTATTTGTTGAATGTTGAAATCTCCTAAGAGGGAATGAACCTTTGTATGAATTTCATTCCATACAGGTGAAATTTCTTCAATTAATTCGCAACCTTCTGGGCTTAATTGTAGTGCTTTCATTCTGGCGTCCGGGGTTTCTAAAAACTGGATCAGATTTCTATTTAGCAGTTTTTTTAGGTCTCTGCTCATTGTAGATTGATCCAATACAAGCATTTCTGATAGTTTTTTTTGATGGATACCGGGCATTTTTCCGATGATGAAAAGAATAGAAACCATACTTCCTCGAAGATCATAAGGTTTAAACCTTTGCATGTAAAGAGCATTAATCATTCGATGAAGCTTTCTCAACTTACCATTAACACAACTTGCTGGATTGATCAAGTCAAATGCTGGTGTTGGGAGATGGTTTTTCTCATTCATGCATGCAATATATGAAATAATATGTATATACAAGTAATATTAAAAAGAAAAAGATCGAATTGCTCCGATCTCTTTCCGCGTTTCCAGATTTTTGAGAATGTCGTCCTACTCTTATCTTAGAAATAACATTTCACGATATTTAACCAATGGCCAATCTTCGTCGTCTACCATAAGTTCTAACTTATCGGCATGTTTACGAATTACTTCAAAGTAAGGTTTAACTTCTTCGCAATACATAATCGCTTGCTTGCTAGTGTCTTCAATCTTATTAGCTTTTTTTCTAGCTTCAATCATTGAATGCACATTTTCCTTGATAGCACTTACATGTTCAGATATTTCCGTGATTGTATCTATAGTTCCTTGATAAACTTTTTTATCTACCTTTAAGTCCATAAGCCCTTTAGCATTTTGGATTAGCTTATTTTGGTAGTTGATAGCTGTTGGGATAATGTGGTTGATTGCTAGATCTCCCATTACACGTCCTTCAATTTGGATTTTCATCGTGTAGTTTTCCAATTTGATTTCATGGCGGGCTTCTAGTTCAGCTTCAGAATATATACCATGTTTAAGGTTAAGTTCCTTTGAAGATTTGCTTTTATAAGCATCTAAAGATTGAGGAGTTGTTTTAATGTTTGAAAGTCCTCTTTTCTTAGCTTCTTTTACCCATTCATCACCGTAGCCATTACCTTCAAATCTAATATTCTTAGAATCTTTGATGTATTTTCTAAGAACACTTATTATTGCAACTTCTTTCTTTTCTCCTTTATCAATTAGTTTGTCCACCGCAATTTTAAATTGATCGAGTTGATCTGCCATAATGGTGTTAAGAACAGTCATTGGAGCTGCACAACTAGAAGATGAACCTACAGCTCTTAATTCAAATTTATTTCCTGTAAAGGCAAATGGAGAAGTACGGTTTCTGTCTGTGTTGTCAAGGAAAATTTCTGGTATTTTGTCAATTCCGAGCTTCATGTACATGTTGTCACCTTTGTCAATCTTAACGGTAGCGCTTTTTTCAAGTTCGTCTAGAACTGTGGTAAGCTGTGACCCAATGAATACGGACATGATTGCAGGAGGTGCTTCATTAGCACCAAGTCTGTGATCATTACTTGCCGAAGCAATACTCGCTCTTAACAAATCAGCATGTTCGTATGCAGCCTTAATAGTGTTTACAAAAAACACTAAGAATTGCAGGTTTTCTTTGGCTTTACTACTCGGTTGAAGTAAGTTTTTACCCGTGTTTGTGCTAAGTGCCCAGTTGTTATGTTTACCACTACCATTTACTCCAGCATATGGCTTTTCATGTAATAATGCTTTGAAATTGTGTTTTTCAGCAACTTTTTCAATGACATCCATTAATAATTGGTTGTGATCTACTGCCAAATTTCCTTCTTCAAATATTGGGGCACATTCAAATTGACCAGGAGCAACTTCGTTGTGACGAGTGCTAAGAGGAATTCCTAACTTATGGCTTTCTCTTTCCATCTCAATCATGAAGTTTTGAACTCTACTTGGTATAGAACCGAAATAGTGATCGTCTAATTGCTGACCTCTTGCTGGAGAATGACCAAATAATGTACGACCCGTTAACATTAAATCTGGGCGAGCCTGATATAAGGCTTTGTCGATAAGGAAGTATTCCTGCTCAACTCCTAAAGTTGCAGTCACCTTAGTTACATTCTTATCGAAATATTCTTTTACAACAGCAGTTGCCGCTCGATCTACAGCCGCCAATGATTTTAATAAAGGTGCCTTAAAGTCTAGTGCTTCTCCTGTATAAGCAACAAATATTGTAGGGATACATAATGTCTTTCCAGAAATAGTTTCCATTATGAATGCTGGAGATGTAGGATCCCAAGCAGTATATCCTCTTGCTTCGAAAGTGTTTCTAATTCCGCCATTTGGGAATGAAGAAGCATCTGGTTCTTGTTGAACTAAAGCACTTCCTTTAAACTTCTCAAGTTTTTCTCCATCGGGAGTTAGTTCGAAAAATGCATCATGCTTTTCTGCTGTACTTCCTGTTAACGGTTGGAACCAGTGCGTGTAGTGCGTTGCACCTTCCTTAATAGCCCAGTTTTTCATACCTGAAGCGATAGTGTCAGCAGTTGTCCTATCAATCTTCATTCCTTTTTCAATCGCCTCTTCTACCTTCTTCACAACACCCTTAGGAAGAGTATCTTTCATTTTGTCAAGAGAATAAACATTAGAACCAAAGTAATCTGATACTCGGTCAGAGATACTTTCCACCTTTACAGGTTTTCGATTCATCACTTCTTCTAGTGCTTTAAAGCGAATTATTGCCATTATTTTAGAATTAGGGTTAAAATTTAACCCAAAAATAAGTTAAAATATATTATAAAAGAAAAATAGGGTTAAAAAATAACCCTATTTTAAGAAATTAAGAAAAATTAAGTGTGGATTGAAGGTTGGCTTAGAAATCAAAGTCGTAAGCATCACTATTATCAGTATCTTGTGTAGTATCTGGTATTTGTGACTCAACCGTACTAAGTTGAATGGAGCCAACGGATACTTCTAAATCTTTCGCAAAGGCTTCGAAAATTTGAATAAACTGATTTGCGTAGGTTTCGATAGTATCATTTATAAAGAGATCTGTATCATATTCAATATTGAAACTAAAACCAGATTTAGTATTTGTTGCAAAAATCCAAAAATCAAATTTAGAATACGTACCTCTTGATTCGTTTAAAGGTGCAATTGATAATGATTTTATAGATTCTTTTTGTTCAGAATTGTTGTTGTCCGAATCGTTATCCCAAGTCAACCCGATATTGAAAAGAGGGGTTCCGGATTGATTAGATTCCACCGAAAGCGAATTTACAATTTCCTCAAGTGGGAACAACTGCCGATCCTGCAACTCAAGATTTGTTTCTTTAGCTTTTACAAGAATGGTTTTTAAGGTATCGGTACTTTCAATTTCTAATACAAAAGGCAATAGATTTGCGAAATATCCAATTTGATCTGCAAATAATGGGTTGGTTCTAGCTGACATAGGTGTCCCTGTTACCACGAGTTTAGATCCACTATTTCTAAATATGAACGCGCTAAATACCGCTTGAACTGCTGTAAATAAACTAATGTTTAAAGGTTGACAAGCCGCCTTGAATTGTTTACTAGTATTGGAATCAATTGCAAAAGGAAAATATTCTCCGTTAAATGATTTCTTTTCGGGCCTATTGAAGTCTGT
>JAHDFW010000059.1 GCA_020627945.1 Cytophagales bacterium | reverse complement strand
CAAGGAAAAGCAAACACCTTCTTAAAAGATGCAATTGTTTATAAATCCGATACTGTTACTTCGACTCTCGTTATTATGAGCGCTGGATTACTTATCCTACTTGTTGGATTTATCATACTTGTTCGCAGCATCACTAATCCATTAAAATCTCTAGTCACTTTTAGTCAAAAAGTAGCGAGAGGAGATCTTTCTCAACAACTCAACTCCTCCGGAAACGACGAAATTGGTGAAGTAACGAAAGCGTTAAACCAAATCGTTTCAGAATTTAACCAAGCCTTAAAGGTTTCTTCTAAACTTAATAGAACCGTTAACAACACGATGGTACTTCTTCAAGGAGAATTAAAAAACCTAACAGAAAACAGTTCACATCAAGCAAAATCAAACGACGGCCTAGTAATCGAAGCTCGCGACATTGTGTTTGGAAGTAATCAAAATATTGAACGACTAAACCAGATTAACGAAGCTATAACAGATACTCAAAACCATTATCAAATAGGTGCAGATGTAATCAAAAGTACCGCTGACTCCCTGATCAAAATTTCAGAAAACATTTCATTCATTGATGAAATCAGTAGTGAAACAAACCTGCTTTCCCTAAATGCTTCGGTAGAAGCCGTGCGTGCAGGTAATTTCGGCAAAAGCTTTATGGTGATTGCAGATGAAATAAGAAACCTATCTAACTCCACATTAGAGTATGCAAAAGTAATCAAGTCTCTTACCAATAATAGCGAAGAAATCACAAAAGATTCTAATCAAGCTCTTTCAAAAATTGAAGACAGTATTATTAATATTAGTGACCTCGTTCAGTCCATTCGAGAAGAAAACATGCATTTCGTAAATAGAGTTAACTCTATTAATGAACTAATAGAAGACTTACAACAAAACAGTAATTCTAATGCACAAGTTGCTGTACAACTACAAAAACGTGCCGTGAAATTGGAAACGGCTTGTATCGAGCTGAACAATCAAATCGCTTTTTTTAAACTCTAACGATCTAACATCTTGGCTAAAATTAAACTAGACTTGCACGACATTTTCAATAAAGGAAAGAAAATAGAAGAAGAGCTCAATCGAGTTATTGATGAAGCCGTTGAACGAAGAATCCCAATTGTAGAGATTATTCCAGGAAAAGGTTCTGGCCAACTTAAAAAGAAAGTCATTAGATTCTTACAGCAAAAACACATTAAAGCTAAATATCATCGTATTGACAAGGATAGTAAAAACTTTGGACGTTTATTTGTTCGCTTCAAACACTAGTTGATAAGCAATAGTACAGTGAGAAAGATAATAGGCCATTTAAAAAATCACGTAAAAGAGGATTTTCATCCAATAACTTATGGCTGGCTGCTTATATTTTTGGTCACCACAATAAGCCTTAATTACTACTTAAACTACGAATTAGGCATTCTAAATAGTTTTTATCGACAACCTATTAGCCTGTTGTTTTACTGTTCTAATTTCTTGTTCGCGTATTATGCTATTGCAGTTCCTCAGTTGCTAATACTAAAAAAAGGCTACATTCTTAAAAACTACAAATATTGGTTAAGGAGTGCATTTTTTATCTGTCTAGTTGGACATTCGATTTACTTTTTCATATACAAAGACCTAAGTTATGGAGATCATGATGTGTACGAAAAATACTTCCTGAAAAAAGTAATGACGGAGATCAAATCTTTTATACTAATTTTTATTCCACTATTTCTATTTTGGTTTATAATTGATCGTAAAAAACCAGATAGCGAATCATTCTATGGGCTTAAATTAAAAAACACCAACTTACTACCGTATGGTATAATGTTGTTAATAATGACTCCACTAATCTTTTGGGCTTCTTTTCAACCTGACTTCCAAAAAGTATACCCAATTCTTAAGCCATGGAAGCTTCTCAACCCATTTGGTCTTTCAGATATACAACAACTAGCCATACATGAGGTATTTTACGGACTCAGTTTCCTAACGGTAGAAACTCTATTCAGAGGTGCATTAGTCATTGGAATGGTCAAACTTGTAGGAAAAGATGCTATTCTTCCAATGGTAGCCATGTACGCTTTCTTACACTTTGGCAAACCTCTAGGAGAAACAATAGGTTCAGTTTTTGGAGGATATATTCTTGGAGTTATTGCATTAAGATCGAAACACATTTTTGGAGGGGTGTTAATCCATATCGGTGTTGCATACTTAATGGAAGCTACCGCACTATGGCAGCATTATTTCAACCAATAATTGTAGTAAGAATGCTTGCGAATCTTACTCACCAAGCTCAAGCCATACAAGAAAAAACAGCCCAATAAAGCCCTAACCCATGGATAAATTTTAAAGGTCAGCGATCCTGCTCCTACCAAAGTAACGTCATGAGTATCACCCCCAGCTTGATAGTACACCTTCTGCTTCCATAAGCCTAAAGCATCCAAATCAAGACCTAAAGTTAGTTCTAATATGGTATGCGTGATATAGAAAGCTAATCCTATTAACACCCATCTGTATGGCTTAATCTTATCTCGTGCATAGTAAAGTAGCAAATAAACTCCAGCAATTATCAAAAATACTAAGTATGACATAGTGGGATAAACCCCAGTAATATTGAAAATTATTCCTAAAACACTTACCCCTCCGAACCATACTCCAATTACCATAATAGCAGTTTTAAAATTCTCAAAATTGCCAATCCGATTTTTATAAAAGATTAAACCTACGTTGTACTGAGTCTTTTGAGATTTAGTACCAGTAATAGGAAAAGCACATCTCTCGCATATATTATCAACTTTTAAATTTTGAAATTCACACTTTTCACACTTCATCACCAATCTTCTCTTCTAATTAAACACCTCTCCTAGTACGCTTAGGGATTTCAAATTTGATAATCCTCCAAAATACTTGTGAAAATAAGCTATAAGAACCTCCAGCACTTCAGATCGTTGCTTTCCACTCAGCAATACTTCTTTCTGTCCTAATAATCCCCCTAAAATCTGCTCCAATTGATCAGCAGTAATTACATCTAAAGGTATATTAACTACACCAGTAATATCTTGTGCGTTAGCAGCTCCAACCCCAACCCATCTAGATAATTCCAAAAGAAGCATTATCGGAAAGTTTTCATACCCCGAATCCAAATTATCAAACACCATCAATTGATTCTCTAGAAACTCGTATAATTGTTGGTTTTCTTCCTGTTCTTGAATCACCCGTTCCAAAAATTCACATAAGAACAAAGCGATAGCACTCTTCTTAACGTCGAAAGAAATTGAACTGAACTTATAACCAAAATTAGCTTCTGAGATTCTATTAATATCCTTTTGAGGGTTTTCATACACAACCAACTCTAAAATTGAAAGTGGCTGATAAAAAATCAGCTTATTCCCCTTATTCTTTTTACGAACTCCATTAACCAAGTAACTGCGAAGTCCTAACTCTTTTGTAAACACCCTAACTATAATAGAGGTATCCTTATACTTCACATAACTGAATACTATACCTCGGGTTTTAACAAGCATTATACAAAGATATTCTAATTATCATCAAACTAGCACCATAAAAGATAATTCGAATCTCAACGTGGTATTTTTACCATAATGCTTATTTTTGCCCCATGGGATTACAACAAGATATAGAAACAGGAATTAAGGACGCAATGCGTGCTAAAGATCAAGATAGGCTTCGTACTTTAAGAGCTATCAAATCAGCGATCTTATTGGCTTCTACTGAAAAAGGAGCTTCTGGAGATCTCACTGAAGAAGATGGGATAAAATTGCTTATGAAGGCTGCTAAGCAGCGTAAAGATTCTATCGAAATTTATACCGAACAAAATAGAGACGACCTGCGTGAAAAAGAACAGGCTGAATTAAATGTCATTGAAGAATTTCTACCTAAGCAAATGAGCGAAGAAGAGCTTACTGAAAAGCTTAAAGTTATCATTGAAAAGGTTGGAGCAACTTCTCCTAAAGATATGGGGAAAGTAATGGGTATGGCAAACAAAGAATTTGCTGGACAAGCGGATGGTAAAACAATTGCTTCTGTTACCAAATCATTACTTGGGTAATTTCATCCTGTATTTACTTCTGACATGAAAGTCCTAGATATAGTAATACTTATTCCAATCATTTTTGGTGCTTATAAAGGTTATCAAAAAGGGTTAATAATGGAGATAATTCAATTTCTTGCCCTTATTGTTGGAATAATATTAGGGCTAAAATTGGTGCATCTAGGAGTATATTACCTAAAACCACATATTGGAGATGTATATGGCTTCTTACCTATTATATCCTTCCTGATAATCTTTATCGGAACGATTTACTTGGTTAGATTTATAGGAAAACTTACTCAAAAGTTTGCTAGAGCTATTCTTTTGGGATGGTTAGATAGACTATTGGGTGGTTTAATTTCGGCAGCTAAGTGGACCATTGCGATTAGCTTCATATTATGGGCAGCTACTAGTGTTGGGTTCGCCCCTTCACCAAGTCAAATATCCCAGTATCCAATATATGGTTTTGTGGAGCCTATTGCTCCGCAAATAGTGGCTACGGTTGGGGCGTTAATTCCTCAAGCAAAAGATATTTTCGAGTACATAAAAAGATATTAGTTCTTAACTCTGACATTACCAATTGGCATGCTACTTCTGGTAGATAATTACGATTCTTTCACTTACAACTTGCAGGATTATTTTTTGCAATTAGGTGTTCAGATTTCTGTAGTCAGAAATGATGAATCAGAACAATTATTATTTGACCCAAAATATCAAGGAGTGGTTCTGTCTCCAGGTCCTGGCACACCTAAGGATTCAGGTAAATTAATGAAGGTGTTGGATCACTACCATAATAAAGTTCCAATACTTGGAATTTGTTTGGGACATCAAGCAATTGGAGAATACTTTGGTGCTACACTTAAGAAAGGACAGCAACCAATGCACGGAAAAATCTCAAAAATAACTCTTGAAAGTTCTGATCAATTTGAAGGTTTAGGATCGAATTTAGAAGTTGTAAGATATCATTCCCTAATTTTAAAAAACTTACCAAACTCCCTTTTAGCCACGTCTTTTACCGAGCACAACGAAATAATGTCCCTGAAACACAATAGTTTACCTATTTGGGGAATTCAATTTCATCCAGAAGCTTGGCTAACTCAAGGAGGATTAAAAATCTTGCAAAATTGGCTTAGATTTAATAAACTCGTAAAATGAATCTAGGTGTTTTGAATTAATTTGTATTATTGTGTGATGAATCCAGAAATTATTCGGGAAAACGGTTTTGAATACATCGATGTAGGTAAGGGTAAAATTCTTTTTGTCCTACATGGGCTTTTTGGTGCGTTGAGTAACTGGGAAGGACTCATAAAAGGGTTCAAGGATAAGTATCGTATTATCATTCCAGTTATGCCTATTTACACCTCTCCTATTCGTAAGGCGAGCGTAGATGGATTGGCTAATTTCATAGAATCTTTTGTTGAATATAAAAAGCTTGACAAGTTTACACTATTAGGCAACTCGCTTGGTGGTCATGTTGGATTGGTATATTCATTAAAGTGTCCTGAAAGTGTAGAGCGACTTGTATTAACTGGAAGCTCAGGGCTTTTTGAAAGCGGCATGGGAGGATCTTTCCCAAAACGTGGAGATAAAGAATATATAAGAGAAAGAGTCGAATATACTTTTTACGATCCAAAAATTGCCACTGAAGAACTTGTACAAGAAGTGTTTGATATAACAAGCAGTAATCAAAAGTGTTTACGAATTATTTCGATCGCTAAGTCGGCTCAACGTCACAACATGGCTGAAACTATTAAGGATATAAAAGTTCCTACCTTATTAGTTTGGGGATTAAACGATACGATTACTCCTCCTCATGTGGCACACGAATTCAATCGACTTATACAAAATTCAGAACTTAAGTTTATTGACAAGGCTTGTCATGCTCCAATGATGGAACGTGCGGAGGTCTTCAATGAGTACCTTGAAGATTTTCTTCAACGAACTAATTAATTTTTTCATCGAAATAATTGAACTTATGCCAACGTTTTTTGTTCTAGAAACGTTATATAAGTAATACAGCATTTTTTAACTAGTGAAAACACAATCGAAACAGCAGTAGAAAATAAAATTATGGTAGCCGAGGATCTTATAAACTCAATGATCCCACCTCTCAAAATGAATGATAGTGTGGAAATGGCTTTGGTATGGATGGATAAATTCAGACTGAACCAACTGCCTATTGTAGATAACGGCACTTTCGCGGGTATAATCTGCGAACAAGATATTATTGATGCCAATGTTGAGAAAGGTGCTTTGATTAAAGATGTAGACATCCCGCTAATTAATGCAACGATCAAACCATATCAGCACTACTACGATGTGATTAAAATTGCTAGCGCTGAAGGAGCTAAAGTAATTGCGGTACTAGATGAAGCAAATGAATATCTAGGAGTAATTCCTGTAAAAGATACCATCCCTCTGTTTAGTCAGATGTCTGCCATGTCTGGTCCTGGAGCCATTATGGTTCTTAGCATGAATGAAATTGACTACTCATTGGCAGAAATAAGTAGACTAGTTGAAGAAAATCAAGTTAAAATTCTTAGTGTTCATGTAGCTCCCGAAAGTTCCGAGAATTCTAGAATTAGAGTCACAATCAAAACTAACAACTCTGAAATATCTGCCGTTAAAGCTACACTGGAGCGATTTGATTATAATGTAATTGCTTACTTTCAAGCTGAAGAACTTAATGACGGGACAAGCGATCGTCTGGATTTGTTATTCAGATATCTCGATTTCTAAGAATTATTTCACAATTTGCTGAGCAAATCTATATGCTCAATAACAATCTCCAGTTTATAATTTCTATTAAACGAATAAGTTCGCTTTTTAAAGTATTGCTTTTTGTTGGCATTTGGTTTGTTTCATTGGCCGCCTTCAATAACATCAACGCAAAACCCTTTGATCAGGATACATCGATAATTGTAGTCAAGAAAATCACGTATGAAGGACTAAAAGTCACCAAACCTAAAATTATTGATGTCGAAATAGAGCTAGAAATCAATAAGCCATACCAACAGCAAGAACTGGACTCTCTTCTCAAAGCACAGTGCATCAAACTTTATAACCTTCAACTATTCCATTGGGTAAAATCCGAACTAACCGATAGTAAAGATGAAGTTATCTTCAAATTTCAGGAACGATGGTATTTCTGGCCTACTCCAATTTTTTCATTAGCAGATCGAAATATTAGCAGTTGGTTGAAAAACATGGATTTCAATCGAATTGATTATGGACTTCATCCAGCGCATTATAATTTTCTAGGAAGGAACCAACGCCTTACAGCAAACTTACAAGAAGGATTTAATAAAAAATATGAGATCTTCTACAACATCCCTTATTTAAATAAAGCCAAAAATCTGGGAGTCAATTTTGCCGCTTCCACATATCGAAGCAGATATCTTGATTTTCAACTTCAAGATGGAAAACCTATTACAGCTAGCTTAATCGATCAATTCGCCATTGTAAACAACTATGTGAAATTCGGAGCTCAATATCGTAAGGATGTGGAAGTGCAAACTCTAACCTCTCTTACCTACAATACCATCTTAATCTCCGATTCCCTTCATAATATCAACAGTCAACTTTTTCACAATAGAGGAAATGAAACAAATCGTTATCTTCGGTTTAACGTAACTCAAACTGTAAATCGTAGAAATACATTTTCTTACCCAAAAGAAGGATGCTACGTTCAACTTCAGTATAATGCAGCACTTGGACTTGAAAAGACCAACAGAAGCCCTGGTATTCATGAATTCTCTTTTGAATCCTCTTATTATAAACCTTTTCATAAACGTTGGTATTATGCAGGAGGAGCATATGCCAGCATCAAATTTGGTCCAAGCCAAAATCTACTTGACTATAGACAATTGGGGTACAAGAAGTATAATAGAGGATTTGAGTTTTACACAATACCTGGAAATCAAGCAATTAGTCAAAAAAACAATGTGATGTATGAACTAATTCCTCAAAAAGATCTAAAAATACCATTCATAAAATGGAAAAAGTTCAATACCGTACCTATCAGCATTTATACCGGTGCCCATTTTGATTGGGGACATGTGACCGACTCCATTGGCTTCCAACAAAACTTAATTGCTAATCGTTTGTTAGCCGGTGGCGGATTAGGTATCCACATAGTAACATATTATGATCGAGTTTTGGTTTTAGAGTATACTTTTAATAATTTCGGAGAACGAGGATTCTTTATTAGCACTAAGTTTCCCATTTAATCAATACAAATGCTTCAACAAACTACATGCTTAGCATTTTAGAGGATGAAAATTGCCATAAATAGTCTTAACGTTAAGGAAGAAACAATTCCTTTTTACACCACATTATTCAAACTACTGAAAGAATATAATGCAGAAGTAGTTCTTCAAAAAGACATCCATGAATATTTGGTTCCGCATATTAAAGACGTGAAAAATGTGGAGAGTTTTAGTACTTCCAAAGAAATAAAAACTTGCGATTACGCCTTTAGTATCGGTGGAGATGGCACATTGCTAAATACGATTACATATACCAGAGATAGTAACATTCCTATCCTGGGTATAAATACAGGGCGCCTTGGTTTTTTAGCCGCTTCCACCAAAGAAAATATTGAGAACAGCCTTAAAGCACTTCACAACAACGATTTCAAAATTCAAGAGCGAATATTGTTGCATTTAGACTCGAACAATCCACTCTTTGGCAACAAATGTTTTGCACTAAACGACTGTGCAATCCTTAAAAGAGATACTTCCTCTATGATAATAATTCACACCTATATAAATGGTGAATTTTTAAACTCCTATTGGGCCGATGGAATCGTAATTTCTACTCCTACTGGTTCTACTGCATATTCCTTAAGCTGTGGTGGTCCCGTAGTAATGCCAAATTCTAACAATTTTATTATTGCACCGGTTTGTCCACATAATCTTAATGTAAGACCGATTGTTGTACCTGCTGATTCAAAAATTAGCTTCGAAATTGAAGGAAGAAACGACAATTATATGGTTACACTCGATTCCAGAGCTAAAATTGCTGATCTTGACACAACCATTACACTTACTAAAGAAAAATTCACGGCAAAAATCATTACTACCTCGGAATATAACTATCTGAAAACACTAAGAAATAAACTTTCTTGGGGTAACGATGTACGCAACTAATAGTGTTGAAAACACAATATCGAAATTTTGCAATTTTATTGAAACAAAATACCATGCGATACGTTCAATAATTCTGTGACAAGAAAAACAATATTTCTTTGATAAATTCGAATTAATAGTTAATTTTGTTTCTCGTGTGAAGTATTACTAATATTTCGCAACCATAAATATGTAAATTCAGGCGTAGTTAATTAGATGAATATGAACAAGTTAATAGCAGCGGTTCTAAGCATAGGAATGTTGATGACTTTAGCAAGTAATGATGTTGAAGCTCAGCGTTTTTCTAGTAAGAAAAAGTACTGGAGTATAGGAGGGAACCTAAACATGAGCCATTATGTTGGTGATGTTACAGCATCGAGAAGTAGATTTAGCTTCCCGTTACGCTTGACTCGAGAAAATATTGGTATTTGTGCATTAAGAAGAGTTGCACCAAGAGTTAGCTGGAGAGGTAACTTATTTTATGGTGTAGTAAAAGGAGACGATAGACTTTCCTCTTCTACCACTGAGGTGACCGATTTCGGTAGATATGAAAGAGGTATTAGATTTAAGAATAATTTTTGGGAATTAAGTGGTACGGTAATCATTGATTTCTACGAAAACCGAGGTACTTGGAAAAAACGTCCTGACTACACTCCTTATGCATTTGTAGGTTTAGGAGCTTTTTGGCAGAACCTTAAAATGAGTGGTCATTCATATGCAGGTGACACTTACGCTGATGGTTCTCCAAAACCAACTGCTGCAGAATGGGTTAATGCTAATGGAATTGCTCATGTTGGAGGAAGTCGTCTTCAAGGATCTTTTATTTATGGATTAGGTTTCAGATATAAATTAGCTAAGAGATGGGATTTAGCTCTTGAAGTAGGTTGGAGAAAAACTACTACAGATAGAATGGATGGTGTTGATGGTGTTGAATATTATCCAGGTGTAAGACAAGATGATGGTTCGTTAGATTGGTCTAACTTCAGCGGAACAAATTACGCTATTTATGACAATTCTGCTACTACACAAGTAGATGGTAATAACATTGCAACTGCTGGAACAACTGCTTCGGGACACCCTTACACTGCTATTAGTGCTCCTGGTGAAGTGAGAGGTAACAAAGCATTCGATGGTTACATTGTTACAGGATTGCATTTAACTAGAATTTTAGGAGGAGGAGTAATCTGTCCTAAGTTTAGATAACAATAAACACTAAATTAATCATGTACTCGTTAATTAATATATGATTTGTAAGAGCAACATGAACAACATAATTAAAACACTTCTTATCGGAAGTGTTTTATTTTTTTATGCATCCCATGGAAAGGCACAAAACGAAGAACTTGACTCTCCTAGATCGTGGGAACTAGGTCCATATATTGGACTTTCTAATTATAAAGGAGACTTAGCTCCTAACCCTAAAATAACGAACTCCAGCTATTCGTTTGGTGCTAGCGTTAAATATAACGTCGACCACTTTATAGGGATCCGTGGAAGCTTTACAGGAATGAATATTGGAGCGAATGACAATCGCGTTAACTTTCCACATTATCAATTTAGAGGAGACCGATTCTCCGCTAGCATTTTTGAAACTGCAGCACTTATTGATTACAACTTTATTCCTATTTCTCACCCAAAACAACTTTACAACTGGTCTCCATTTCTAGTTGCAGGTGTTTCGGCAATGTATGTAAGAAGTAAAACCAATGGATTGGTTAATGAAAGCGCTAACCCTTTGATGATAGCACTACCTATCGGAGGAGGTTCCAGAATAGAATTAAATCCACAGTGGATATTAAACTTTGAATTCATAGCACGTAAAACATTTACAGACTTTATTGATACCCCTGCAAATGTTTATGACAACGGTTTTCAACGAGGTGTTGACACGAATAAAGACTGGATATTTACTTTACAAATGGGAATATCTTACACATTCTATCGTGTTATTTGCCCTGAAAGCACCAAAGGCATCTAACAATTTTAAAATTCACTGATTAAAGTTTTAAAATAAGCAATAAAGATATTTAATAAGCGTTAAAGCCAAGTTCCAATAAGATGATAAAGCAAGATAACATACCAGAGCATATCGCCATCATCATGGATGGAAATGGTAGGTGGGCAAAAAAACAAGGTGCTTTAAATCGTGTTTTTGGTCATAAAAATGCCATCACCTCCGTTCGTGATTCTGCTGAAGAATGTGCTCGCCTTGGTGTTAAATACCTAACTCTTTATGCCTTTTCCACCGAAAATTGGAATCGACCTAAGCATGAAGTCGATGCCTTAATGACCTTGCTCGTTGGAACTATCCGTAGTGAAACGGAAACTCTGACGAAAAACGAAATAAAACTAGAATCAATTGGGGACATTTCTCACTTGCCTGCTAAATGCCAAAAGGAATTACGTGAAGCTAAAGAAATAACCAAAGACAATAAACGCATGACATTAACCCTTGCATTAAATTATGGGGCTCGTCATGAAATTATTCGTGCCGTCCAAAACATTGCAAACGAGGTAGCTAACAACAACCTTGAAGTGGCAGACATAAACGAAGCTCTTTTCTCATCTTACTTGTACACAGATGATATTCCTGACCCAGAATTACTAATCAGAACGAGTGGTGAAATGCGAATTAGTAATTTCTTGTTATGGCAAATTGCTTATTCAGAACTTTATATTACGGATGTACTGTGGCCTGATTTTCGTAAGGAACATCTACATGAAGCAATTGCAAGCTTTCAATCACGAGAAAGAAGGTTCGGAAAGACCAGTGAACAAATTACCAATTAGCATTAAAGAAAACCCTAGAAAGAAATTAAGTGAAAAACCTTTTTCAAACATTAACTATTCTTAGCTGCCTACTACTATCTACAAGTGGGATATTTGCTCAAAGAGGAATTGGCTCAAATGTAATTGACGTGGACTATGCCAGTCCTAAACAATATGAGATTGGAGGAATCAAAGCGACTGGAGTTCGATTCCTTGATCCAAACTCGTTAATTACTATTACTAACTTACGTGTTGGAGATAAAATTACAGTACCAGGCGATAAGCTTTCATCTGCCATAAAAAAATTATGGGAGCAACAAATTCTTGGAGATGTTAAGGTAGTTGTAACCAAAGTTGAGGGAGATTATATCTTTCTAGAGTTTCAACTAAAAGAAAAACCACGTCTTTCCAAATTTAAGTTTACCGGTGTTAGAAAATCAGAAGCCGATGATATAAGAGAATCCATCCGACTTATTCGCGGGAAGGTAGTTACAGATGCTATTTTAGCAAATACTAAAAGTAAAGTTGAAAAATACTATACGAATAAAGGTTACCGAAAAGCGGAAGTAAACGTAATTCAAAGAAATGATTCCTCGATGGTTAATAGTGTTATTCTTGACATCATGGTGGACAAACGTGAGCGTGTAAAAATTGATAAAATTGCGTTCCTAGGGAATAACAGCATGAGCGATGGGAAGTTGAAGCGGAAAATGAAGGAAACCAAAGAGCGCAAAATCTATCGCCTTTTTAAATCCTCTAAACTCCTACCTGCTGCATATGCTGAAGATAAACAAAGCGTAATTGGCTTCTATAACTCAAAGGGATATCGTGATGCATCCATCACATTGGATACCATCTATGATGTTGCAGAAAATAGACTCAGAATCAACCTTGAAGTAGACGAAGGTCCTGAATATCGTTTTGGTAATATAACATGGGAAGGTAACTTCCTTTATAGCGATGATACTCTAAGTAAAATATTAAATATCAAAAGAGGCGAATCTTATAGTAAAGAACTGCTGGATAAGAAACTAAACTTCAACCCTAGTGGTCTCGATATCACATCTCTTTACATGGATAAGGGTTACTTATTCTTCAATATCATTCCTGTTGAAGTACGAGCTGACAGCAATCAGATCGATATTGAAATGAGAATGTATGAAGGAGAACAAGCTACTATTCGAAATATCATTATCAACGGAAATACAGTAACGAGTGATCATGTAATTCGTCGTGAGTTGTTTACTTTACCTGGGCAAAAATTTAGTCGTACTGCGCTTATCCGTTCTCAACAAGCTTTAGCAGGGCTTGGCTATTTCAACAACGAAACAATGGGGTTAAACCCGATTCCAGATCCTGCAACTGGCATGGTGGACATTGAATATACTGTAGAAGAAAAACCAAGTAATCAAATTACGCTTTCTGGTGGTTGGGGAGGTATCCAAGGTGTTGTTGGTACTCTTGGGCTTGTCTACACAAACTTTTCAGCTCGTAAAATATTAAAACTAAAAGAGTACAGTCCCCTACCAAGTGGTGATGGACAACGTCTTTCTATTCAAGGGCAAGCTAACGGACGTAGATACCAAAACATAGCTTTGTCTTTTACAGAACCTTGGTTGGGAGGAAGAAGACCAAACTCTTTAACCGTAAGTATAAACCGTTCTATTCTTAGACAATTACAAGGTTGGCCAACGCAGGAACAAGTTGGTGCTATGTTTATTACTGGTGCTAATGTATTTCTGGGAAGAAGATTAAGAAAACCGGACAACTACTTCCAATTAACGAATGCTATTGGAATTAACAATTATAAAGTAGAAGGCCTTTACCCTGTACCTATTGTGGATGGAGGTAAAGTTACTACTGCGACCAATGCCTCTTTTAATAACTTAAATTTCAAAACTAGTTTATCAAGAAACAGTATTGACAACCCTCAGTTCCCAAGAACAGGTTCTCAATTTTCATTGGATGTAGCATTTACACCTCCTTACTCATGGTTAGGTCGTGATGTTCGTAACATGAGCGATGTTAAGGATAAATACAAGTGGGTTGAATATCACAAGTGGGGATTATCTTTTGCCACACATGCTTCCTTATTGCCTAATACTAAAAAACGAAGACTTGTATTAAAAAACAGTGCTAACATTGGTCTAATTGGAAACTACTCTAAAGGAGTTGGTTCTGGACCATTTGAAAGATATGTACTAGGTGGAACTGGTATGCAAGGATTTGGAATTACATCCATGCTTCTTGGACAAGATTACATTGGTTTAAGAGGATACCAAGATAACAGTCCTTTGTTAAATCAGCTTGTTCCATTCCAAAATCAAAATATTCCTGTAGGTGGAATTGCTTATACCAAGTTCACGTCCGAGTTAAGATTCTTGTTTTCCGACAATCCTATGGCAACAATTTATGGAATTGGATTCTTCGAAGCTGGAAACAACTTCCATAACTACCATGAAATTAACCCGTTCCAAATGAGAAGGTCGGTAGGTACAGGTATAAGACTATTTATGCCAATGTTTGGTGGTCTATTAGGGTTTGACATTGCCTTCCCTCTTGATCGAACAGATCCAAGATTACCGAAATTTGAAACTCATTTCAGCATTGGTCAATAATACATCACTTAATTAATATCAGTTTGCAAATGAAAAAGATCACATTTTTATTATTTTTGGCTTTCTTTTTGCAATTGAGTAGTCAAGCGCAAAAGTTTGGCTTCATTGATTCGGAGTATATTCTTAAACAGATGCCCGAATACAAACAAGCCGAAAAAGAAATAGACAAGTTAGCAAAAGGCTGGCAAAAAGACCTTGAAAAAATGTATGATGAGATACAGAAAATGTATCGAGACTACCAAGCTGAAGAAGTTCTACTTACAAAAGAAATGAAGGCAGAACGCAAAGCTTTGATTGCTAAAAAGGAAAAGGAAGCAAAAGATTACCAGAACAAAATGTTTGGTTACAATGGTCTTCTATTCCTGAAACGGCAAGACCTAATAAAACCAATTCAAGAAAAGGTTTATGAAACGGTAGAAAAAGTTTCGAAACGTAAGAAGATTCAAATCATGTTTGATAAGTCTAGTGGTATTGTCATGATCTATATGAATCCAATGCATGATTACACGGACGAAATTTTGGAAGAAATGGGTCTAAAACAAAAAGAGGCAGATGTCGAATACGATGAAGCCAAAAATGGAAAAAAAGGAAAACAATTTTAAATTAGGTATAAAACAAGATGAAAAGAATAGTTTTAAGTTTAGTAGCAGTAGTGCTTTTAGCATATACAAGTGTATCTGCTCAAAAAACTGGTAAGATAGGATATTGTAATGTGGATTATGTTCTTGCATATCTTCCTGCTACAAAAGCTGCACAATCTGAAATAGCTACTCGTGAAAAGCAAATAAGAGCTCGTTTGGAGCAAAAACTACAAGAGTTCCAAACTAAGTATGCTGCATATGAAAAAGAGGCTGCAGGTCTATCTGAATTGATTAGAGCTGACAGAGAAAAGGAACTTACAAACCTTAAAAACGAAATTGACGCTTTCCAACAGCAAGCAGAAATGGACTTAGCTAAAAAGCAAGAGGAAGTAATGCAACCAGTGTTTGATCAAATCAATAATGCAATCAAAGAAGTTGCTCTAGAGAATGACTTCGTATACATCCTTAATGCTAATGCACAAGGACTTAGTATTGTTCTTTATGCTCCTGAAGAAAATAATGTTAGCAATTTAATCTTGAAGAAAATGGGAGTTAACCCTCCTCCATTGACAGGAAACTAATAAGTTAACAAATCTTATTCAAAGCCAGGTTATTTACGATCTGGCTTTTTTTTTACCCTTCAAAAATTTACAGCACAAAAAAAGGCAGTCAAATGACTGCCTTTTAATTTTACATCAAAAAATGTTTAAGCTTTCTTTACATCTGCATAATGCTTAAAGAACAATGGGATTGTTTCAATTCCCTTCATGAAATTATAAACCCCATAATGTTCATTTGGCGAGTGAATAGCATCAGAAGCCAAACCAAAACCTAATAAAATAGTTTTAAGTCCTAACTCCTGCTCAAACATAGCCACAATTGGAATACTTCCTCCGTCTCTGGTAGGAATTGGCGTTTTACCGAAGGCCTCTTCAATAGCCATACTAGCAGCTTTATAACCAGGGAAATTAGTTGGTGTAACGGAAGGCTGTCCTCCGTGATGAGCAGTTACCTTTACTTTTACACTTTCAGGAGCAATGCTTTCAAAATGATTTTTAAACAAGTCCGAAATTTCATCCCAATTTTGATCTGGTACCAATCTCATTGAGATCTTGGCAGATGCTTTAGAAGGTAATACTGTTTTAGCTCCTTCTCCAGTATATCCACCCCAAATTCCATTGACATCTAACGTAGGTCTAATCCCTGCTCTTTCCAAAGTAGTGTAGCCATCTTCACCATGAACATCGTTTATATCTAAACTGGATTTGTATTCATTTTTATCAAATGGTGTTTTATTTAACTCAGTTCTCTCTTCCTGAGTTAATTCTACCACTTTATCATAGAAACCTGGAATAGTAATTTTATTATTCTCATCTTGAAGTGATGAGATCATATTACAAAGAATATTAATTGGGTTTGCTACAGCGCCACCAAATAAACCTGAGTGTAAATCAATATTTGGACCTACAACCTCAACTTCCATGTAGCTTAATCCTCTTAAACCAACGGTAATTGAAGGTATATCCATGCTGATCATTCCAGTATCTGAAACCAATATTACATCAGCTTTAAGCCTTTCTTTATTCTCTTTAACAAATATTTCAAGATTATCAGAACCAACTTCCTCTTCACCTTCGATCATGAACTTCACGTTGCACGCAAGGGTATTCGTCTGCATCATTGTTTCAAATGCCTTAACATGCATGTACATTTGCCCTTTATCATCACAAGCCCCACGAGCATATATTTTCTCATCGCGAATTTCTGGCTCAAATGGAGGTGTATCCCATAATTCATACGGATCAGCTGGTTGTACATCATAATGGCCGTATACCAAAACAGTAGGTAGACTTTCATCAATTATTTTCTCTCCATATACTACTGGGTAACCTGCGGTTGGACAAACTTCCACTTTATCTGCTCCTGCATCTTCCAACTTACGTTTAATGAATTCAGCCGTTGCCAAAACATCATCTTTAAATTTAGGGTCCGCACTAACCGAAGGCATTCTTAATAAATCAAACAACTCATTAAGAAATCTCTCCTTATTCTCCTCAATATATGCTTTAGCACTTGTTTCTGTAATTGTGTCCATAATATGTTAATATGATTCTACTTTAAGAACTGTAAAGTTAACGTAATCTAGTGAATTTATAAAAAAAAATCCCTCTTCCCGAACAATATCGAGAAGAGGGATTCCTATGTTAATTGCTTATTTTATTTATTTAACAATCAGCTTCTTAGTAAATCTCTTGTTCCCTACAGAAATAGAGTAGAAGTAAATACCAGAATCTAATTGAGCAGCATCAAGAGAAAGGTTGTGAGTTCCAGAAGCTAGGTTACCTAACTGCTTGTTTTCAACTACCTGCCCAATAACGTTAGAAAGTGTGAAATTAACGTTAGCTGCATCATCAAGACTGAATCTAATGCTAGTCATCCCAGTAGTTGGGTTAGGGAACGCATTCTCTAAACTAATTCCAGCTTTAGTTTCATCTTCAACACCAAGAGGAGCGTTAGTACCATCAACAACAGCACCAAGCATCATATCTCCACTTGCCGCAGCACGGTATGCGTTAAAGCTTCCGTTTTGCACCTCAAAAGTACGTAAAGAGAAAGGAAGCGTTGCATCTTCTCCGATTACGTAGTTACCTGTAGCAACATCCTGCTCCAACTCAAAAGAGATGTAGAATCCTTTGCTGTTAATTACGATATCATCATCTGAAGTAGTTTCGTCATCTACGTCAACGATTGTTGGAACTGGTGCTTGAGGATCAAATGCTAATAATCCAGCAGCAACATATCTGCTTAATAATTCAGCACCTACTCCACCGTTCTCATCAATATCGAATACTTTGAATGTAATACCTCCAGTTGGAGCGTTACCGTCTGTTACAATATAAGCTGTAAGAGCTTTCAAAGTAATTGGGTAGAAAGGAAGATCAATATAGATACCACCAGCATTAAATCCGAACTCTCCTTCAAACGTACCATCGTGGTAATGTAAAGAAATACTATCCATTCTTGAATCGTCAAGAATTACTAGCTCTGTACTTACCTCGTTATTATCACTGTTTCCATCTAACAAATCAATTTCAGACGAAATAACATAAGTTCCAGGCTCACCTGCGTTAATTGCATTTTCTGGAACTAATGCCTCTTCATAACTTAATAGAGAAGATGCTCCAGCGTCAATAGATGAAATACTAGTAGAGTTACCAGTAGTAGGCTTAAAGATGTTAGTACTTGCTAAACCTCCGTTAACAAATTTTTCAATCTTAGTAGTTACGTTTACAGTACTATTGATATCTGTGTCTCCAACGTTAGCTGCGTTAACGCTAATCCATGTTGGCTTTCCAACCATTCCAAAAACTGCTCCGTTAAGATTGTTCTTGTGGTACTCTAGCCCTAAATCAGTAATAGAGAATGAATTGTTTTTCTCAAGAGTAAATCTGATCACCATTTCGTTAGTTGGCTTAATACCAGGACTTACTGTTAAACCAGCTTGACCAGCTTTACTTTCCATTCCGATTACACATGGGTTAACATCATCATCGTAAGCTGCATCCCAGTTTCCAGATTGCTCTTTGTACTGATAAGTAATTGAGCTATCCGCCAAAGAAAGAATAATTTGGAATGTGTTTGACCCTTGAGTTTCAGTTGGAGTGTTTCTTGTCCAGAAAGGAACTCTATCAAATTGAATTACCAAAGAATCTCTATCATTTGTGTAATAGTAAATCTTAGCACCAGTAGAAGGTACAGATGGATTCAAGTCACACAAGAATGGAGCTAAAAGGTTATTGATGTTCGCTTGTGGATCAGAGTAAGGCATACTTGGGAAAGACTCCGTCATTGTTGGTCCATAAAGAGACGAACTAATGTTAACAGGAACATTCTCAAATTGCACATAACCATTAGATCCAATTGCAAATTGGTCAATTTCGTACCAGTAGAATGGAAAGTTAAATCCTATAGGAATTAATGAACTTACTGCATCATCAGCAAACCCACTAACTTCAGTACCTACACTAGAAATTTCTATCCAATTATAAGTTGGCCCTGGAACACCTTGAATAGAAACAATAGTATCTTCGTATGTATAAGAGTACGTTGTATCGTAAGGTAAACCACCTGTAGTATCTACGCTAGCAATAGTGGAATCAAGTACCACTGTCGAATCTGGGGCATAGGTGGTATCTATTCTTGAATCAGAAGTAATCCATGAATACCCGTAATCATCTGGTCCACCAATAGAATCTATCACCTGCGAATTCGCAACGTTAATAGAAACTAAGGCTACCACTAATAAGGTAAAAAGTTTTTTCATAACACTTTTAGTTTAATTTAAATACAATAAAATTTTGGTAAAAATACTTAAAACCTGTAATAAATCAAATGTAAATCAATTTATTACTGTCTTTTACGTC
>JAHDFW010000058.1 GCA_020627945.1 Cytophagales bacterium | reverse complement strand
TGTGTATATGGATTATTTTTGGACCATAATATTGAGTTTAGCTCCAATTTCTGAGCTAAGAGGGGGGATTCCATTTGCTATTCAAAAGGGCATTCATCCTATTGTATCTTATTTTTTGTGCGTAGGAGTGAATATGCTTGCATTTCCAATTACGTACTTATTTTTGGAGTTTCTTCATCCTTTATTTTCTAAATGGAAATTTTACGAAAAACTGTTTGATAAATTAGTAGTTCGTACTCGTAATAAACTGGAGAAAAACATCAGTAAATGGGGCTTCTGGGGTTTAATGATCTTTGTGATGATTCCATTACCTGTTACAGGTGCATACACTGGGAGTTTTGGAGCTTGGCTGTTTAACATTGAGAAAAGAAAAGCCTTTATGTCGGTAAGTCTTGGTGTTGCAATTGCAGGTGTTATCGTTACGTTAGCATTCCTGTTTGGAAAAGAAACCTTTGGAATTTTATTTAAGGAGAATCCATTTTAGAGGGCCTTCAGCGATTAGTAGGAAATTAGAACTATTTTGTTTGTAAACTGGTTATAGATGATATGAAGAATTATGGTTTAATCGGTAAATCTCTACAACATTCTTTTTCTCCAGATTATTTTGAAAAGAAGTTTTCTAAAGAAAATATTGAAGGCTGTAGTTACAATCTGTATGAATTTTCCCGACCAAAGTTGTTAAAGGAGTGGTTGCTAGAAAAACCAACCGTTAAAGGGTTGAATGTTACTATACCTTATAAAGAAACGGTGATATCCATGTTGGATATTCTCGATTTTAAAGCCAGAGAAATAGGAGCCGTAAATACTATACGTTTCCAGGATGGAAAAACCATTGGTTATAATACCGACTATTTTGGGTTTCGTAGATCGTTAGAATCGTTTATTGAAGATGCTGAAATCGATAAAGCTTTAATATTAGGAACAGGAGGAGCTTCGAAAGCAGTAAAAGTAGTTTTGGATGACCTAGGTATTGAATCACAATTTGTTTCAAGATCTAAAAAATCGAATACCATAACTTACGAGATGCTAAACGAGAGATCTTATCTCATGGAGAAGTATCAACTCATAATAAATTCAACACCTTTAGGAACTCACCCTGAAGTGCACAGATGTCCCGAAATCCCTTACAAAAAGTTGAATTCAAGTCATTATTTGTATGATTTGGTTTATAATCCAGCAGAAACAGCATTCATGATTCATGGAATAGTGCAAGGAGCAAAAGTTAAAAATGGCTTAGAGATGTTGGAGTTGCAAGCAGAGAAGTCATGGGAAATATGGAACTTTTAGCTATATTGCATTGTTGAGTTAAACTCAGGTTGAGTAGTTATCATCCTGTTAATCAAAATGTTGTTATGAAAAGAATTTTACTAATGGTGTCAGCATCATGCCTGGTGTTGGGCTCTTTTGCTCAAAATGCTGCACAAGTCAAAACCCATGTGACTTACAAAAGGGGAACCACAATTCCTTTAATTGTGAAACCAAAATCAGAGATGTCAGTTTCTGATATAGAAGCTTCGTCTGTGGTAAAAGATTTATTTAAGCTGAACGATGAAGAAAGCTTGAAAATGATTAGAACTTGGGACGATGCGTATGGCTTTAATCATAAGAGATATCAAGTATATCGTGGAGAACACGAAGTATTTGGAGCAGTTCTTACAATGCATCAAAAAGACGGAATTTTAAAGTCTGTCACTGGTAAATACTTTCCAAACGTGAAGACAGGACAAGTGGATATTACGGAAGATATTGCTTTGGAGCGTGCATTAGATCAGGTACGTGCTGAAAAATACTTTTGGGAGTCGCCAAAAGACGAAGCAATGCTAAAAAGAATGACTAAGGATCAAAACAGTACATACTTCCCTTCAGGAAAATTAAAGTATGTAGCTCCTAATGGGAACTTTAATTCAGGAGTTATGGTATTGGCTTATGAGTTTGAAATTCATTCTAAACTACCTGAAACTCGTTCTATGGTTTATGTTGATGCTGAAAATGGTGAAACCGTTTGGCATTATGATGCGTTGATGCACGAAAGTGTTACAGGAACAGCTGAGTCGGGCTATTTAGGTACAGTCGAAATAGTAACAGATTCATTAGCACCAGATGATTACGTTTTGCGCGATGGTACAAGAGGTGATAGCGTTATTACGTTTAACACGCAAGGAACTTTCGATGAAGGAGGCGCTATTGATTGGAGAGATGATGATAATTATTGGGATGCAACCAACGATGATAAATATGCGATTGATGCTCATTTTGGTTCTGAAATGTCATACGATTACTTCTTGAATATTCATGGTAGAAACAGCTACGATGGTTTGGGTAGTACAGTATTTACATATGCCAATTATGGAACTAATTATGCCAATGCGAACTGGAATGGACAAAGATTAGCTCTTGGTAATGGAGGTAGTTTTTCTTCTTCTTTTGCTACGTTGGATATTGTTGCTCATGAATTAACTCATGGAGTTACCGAGTATAGTGCGAACCTTATTTATAATGCGGAATCAGGAGCACTGAACGAATCGTTTAGTGATATTTTTGGTCAGTGTATTGAAATGGAAATTCAACCAGATTCTTTTAATTACTTAATTGGTGAGAATACAGGAAATGCGCTAAGAAGTATGGCGGATCCTAATTCTTATGGAGACCCAGATACTTATTTCGGAAACTTTTGGGCTTCTCTTTCAGGAGGAGATAACGGAGGTGTGCACACTAATAGCGGTGTTCAAAACTACTGGTTCTATGTGCTCATGGAAGGAGATACGGCGACAAATGATTTAGGGAATGATTATTCCGTAGAAGGTCTTGGACGTGCTAAAGCAGAGCAAATTGCCTATCGAAACTTAAATGAATACCTAACAGCATCTTCCGATTTTGAAGAAGCAAGATTGTTTGCCATTCAATCGGCTAATGATATTTATGGAGATTGTTCTTTTGAAACACAGCAAGTAACGGATGCGTGGTATGCTGTGGGTGTCGGAGAGCCTTATAACCCAGATGTGGTGGCTAGCATGGAAATAGATAAGTGGTTTGCATGTGAATTTCCAGTAACCGTAAACATTAAGAATACAAGTCTTAATGAAGACTATCATCTTTGGACTTTGCCAGATGGTGAGCAAACTACTATTCAAGAAACAGGATTAGTCATAGATGAACCTGGTACATATGAAGTTGAGTTATTTGCTTCTAACAGTATAACCTGTTTTAACGGTCCAAGTACTGTTACAAAGACATTAAATTTGTTTCAAATAGATCCATTAAAACAAGATGAGTGTAACTTAAGTACGTTTTTATATGGGAATGGAGCAGGGATCACGTATTTTGAATTAGGATCTATTAAACAGACATCCGTGGATGGTTCTGTTGGTTATCAAGATTTTACGTGTGATGCTAATACAGTGTTAATGACGGATGAGGATCATACCTATACAATCGATGTTGGACCAACCGTACCTCAAATTGTGAAAGTATGGGCTGATTTGGATTATGACGGAATCATGCAGAGCGATGAACTGATAGATAGTGCATTTGCTGGTGTTGGTACGTATGAAGGAACAATAAACGTAGCTGAAGGTGATGTGGTATTAGGGCATGCCTTACGCTTAAGAGTAGCTACTTCACTTTCCTCATATGGTAAAGATTTAACACCTTGTGATTCTACTAAGAATGGGCAATATGAGGATTATACCGTGATGTTTATTAATAGCGAGAACTATCCTTTAGGAGTTAAAGAGGAAAAAGAGCTTCTTACTCAATTAAAATTATACCCTAATCCAGCGACTGATCTAGTTAGCTTTAATGTTGATGATGCCGTACAATATATTGATGTTCGAAATGCTTTAGGTCAACTGGTGATTAGTGAAGAACTTAGAGGGAGCACAAGTTTCTCAGTTCAAAACTTAGATAGAGGCCTATACTATGTTGTTGCACGAGGAAAGAAAACAACCTATAAGTCAACATTGATAAAGGAGTAGTTAGTTAGATATAAGAAATAGATAAATACAGTTTATCAAGCATAAAAAAAGCCCTGACATTCACTGTCAGGGCTTTTTTGTATAGTAGTAGCAGGTTCTAGTGAGTGAGTTGCTTCTCCTTGAACTTCTTGAGTTGTCTTCTTAAAGCTTCTGTACATTCTTCCGCCGCAGCTTCAAATGAAGCTTTCTTATTTTTCGCGAAAAGATTTGCGCCAGGCACGTTCATTTTAATTTCTACCTCTTTATTATTTTTGTTTTCATCCTTGTCAATTTTCAAAAATACCTCGGCGTCGATAATGCGATCATAGAAAGTTTCCAATTTTGTCAGTTTAGCTTTGATCACGTCCTCTAGCTTAATGTCAGCGGTGAAGTGGATTGATTGAATTTGTACTTTCATAACTTCTGTGTTTTAATAGTTCGACTTCATTTTATATTTACAGATAGACTAACAAACTAAGCTCTTGGGTGAGCCTGTTCGAAAGCTTTTCTAATTTTTTCTATTGAATTGTGTGTATAAACTTGAGTGGCTGCTAAACTTGCATGCCCCAATAGTTCCTTAACGGCATTAAGATCCGCACCTTTATTTAGAAGATGTGTGGCGAATGTGTGGCGTAACACATGCGGACTACGCTTTTCTATCGTTGTAATCTTTCCCAAATAGTTTTTAACAGTACGATATACAAGGCCTGGATATCCATCCTTACCTTTGTTAGTAACGATTAATCTATTTGAAAGGTTACAGTTTATTTCATCTTTTTTATGTGCTAAATAATCTTGAATCGTTAATATCAAATTATGTGGAATAGGAAGGATTCTTTCCTTATTACCTTTACCCAACACTTTTACCTTTTTATCGTGTAAATTGATGTCTTTTTCTTCTATACCCAATAGCTCAGAAAGACGCATTCCAGTTGAATATAAAAATTCAATAATCAATCTATCACGTTGTCCTTCAAAGGTGGATTCGAATTCAAAATGGTCTAATAATTTCACTATCGAACTCTCTTCTACAAACTCAGGGATTTTTTTAGATGTTTTCAAGCTTACAATCCTTTGCATAGGATTAACCTGAATGTTTTTAACTCTAACATGATACTTGAAAAAGGATTTCAAACATGCAATTTTTCGATTAATCGAACGTGGAGTAATACCTCCTTCCATTAATTCAAGAATCCAAGATCGAACTATAGAATGATTAATCATCCCCAGATCTTCTTCTTGCATTTCATATGTATCATTTAGATACGTAAGAAATTGAGCCAAGTCCTTCTTATAGGCAGTAAGCGTGTGTTCGCTGTATCGTTTTTCGAACTGAATATATTTCAAAAATGCTTCAACCATTCTCGGAATTTAGTATCTTGGCATAGAATTGGCTACATACTTCATGTTGATAGCCTACTTTAAAGCTACTGAAATTATGAAACAGATACAAAAATATTTACCGTTAGTTTTCCTTTCTTTTGTGATGTTACTTGCAACACAGGTTAATGGTCAAACTGAAGATGTAGATGTGGCAAAATTGCAAGAAGTACTTTCTGCTAAGGATAAAGCCGATAACGTTGTTTTACTAGATGTAAGAACTGGTAAAGAATTTGGTGAAGGATATATTCACCGTGCGGTTAACTATAACTTTTTGGAAGAAGGATTTGAATCGAATTTAGAGAAACTAGATAAATCTAAAACTTATTATGTGTATTGCTTTTCGGGAGGCAGAAGTGCAAGGGCTGTTAAGAAGATGAAGGATTTAGGTTTCGAAAATGTACACAATGTAACAGGAGGTATTCGCGCCTGGACATCAGCTGGATATGATATCATAGACGGAACGGTCGTTAAATAATAAGCATACTTTATGGAATCATTTGATTTGGAAGGACTCCCAGTTTATTCCAAAAGTCAATTGGCGTTGCGAAATGGGGAAGACCGAGAAGAAATTTGGACTGCCTATAATGGAATAATCTATGATGTCGGTTCCTCTCGTTTATGGAGGAATGGTAAACATTATGAACATTGGGCTGGTCAAGATTTAACAGAAGAACTTGATCGAGATGCACCTCATACGAAAAATGTGTTCGATAAATTCAAAGCTATAGGGAAGCTTTCAAATTAGTTTCTTTCATATCATAAATACTATTTTATGTCAATAACAGAATCGGAATCTAATTATCAGTCGCTTGAAAAAATGAGTGTGGCTGAATTGATTTCTAATATTAATAAGGAAGATCAAACTGTACCATTAGCGGTAGAAAAGGCCTTGCCACAAATTGAAGCTTTGATTGAGCAAGTATATCAAAAAATGGAGTGGGGAGGCAGACTGTTTTATATAGGTGCAGGAACGAGTGGGCGTTTGGGAATTCTAGATGCATCTGAATGTCCTCCAACATTTGGTGTACCACACGAATTGGTAATTGGACTAATCGCGGGTGGGGATACTGCGATTCGAAAGGCTGTTGAGTTTGCAGAAGATGATACATCACAAGCATTTAAAGACTTATCAGCGTATAATATTACGGAACGAGATGTTGTAGTTGGTATTGCAGCTTCTGGTAGAACACCATATGTCCTTGGCGGTTTAAAAGATTGTCAGGAAAGAGGTATTGTAACTGGATGCATTGTTTGCAATCCTGAATCTGCCATCTCCAAATATTCTAATTTCCCAATAGAGGTTATTGTTGGTCCAGAGTTCGTAACTGGAAGTAGTAGAATGAAAGCAGGTACCGCTCAAAAATTAGTCCTGAACATGATTACTACGGCAACTATGATCAAATTGGGGCGCGTAAGAGGAAATCGTATGGTAGATATGCAACTATCAAATACGAAACTAGTAGATCGTGGGACTAAGATGGTCCAAGATGCTTTAAATATCCCTTATGAAGAAGCAGAAGAATTGTTAAAAAAGCATGGTAGTGTAAGAGCCGCAGTAGATTCTCAAAAGAATTAACACTGCGAAACTCCTACAATACTTTAAATAATATTTCTAACGAATAATGCTCAAAATACTTCTTTCAGAATCCTTAATTTTTCCGATCGTTACTTTTTCTGATGAAGTTGAAACAATCATTTCATCACCTGATCTGTAAATAATTGTTCCTTTAGTCACTTCCCCATTAAGGATTAGTAAAACTTGATCAAGGTTGCCATTAGTGCTTCCAACATTTCTTATTGCTAAAGTAGCTCCTTCTTTAGCTTTAAAAGTGATTTTTCCTTTTGGTCGTTGATAAGTTTCACTTGAGTAAATTTCTCCTGTAGCATCAATTTGATTGGCAGGAGATTGAGCGAATGCACCAAACGATATTAATCCTAGTGCAGATACCATAAAAAGTTTAAGTAGTGATTTCATAGTAGTATTTATTTAATGTTGTCTCAAATTAATAAATATTCGTATTCTTACGAAGTATTTATATCGATTTAATAGAGCAATTGAAAAACTATTACATAGCGGTACTTCCTTCAAGTGAAGTAACAGAAATAATTCGAGGGTATCAGCAATTAATGGCCGAACAGTTTCAGTCTGAAAGGGTGTTAAGAAATGCACCTCATATCACTCTAATACCACCTTTTGATCTTGATGAAGAGAAGGAAGATAAGCTAGTAGATGTCGTAAAACAATGTACGAATCGTTATGAGACCTTTGAGCTAAGAGTTGACGGTTTTTCGCATTTCAAAAAACACACAATTTTTGCGAATGTTATGGGCTCGTTAGAATTGGAGCACCTACATAGAGACTTACTTTTAGAGTTAAATACAGAAGAAAATTTATTACCCAAGCCTATTCATTATTTTCAGAAGTTTCATGCTCACATTACGATAGGTTACCGTGATTTAGAGCCTAACTTCAAGTCTGCTTGGGAGTATTTTAAAGAGCAGAATGTCGAACTTAATTTTACATGTGATAAAATCACAATATTAAAGCACAATGGGGAGGTTTGGCAACCTTTTCAAGTTTGTGAAACGATGTAATTTGAAATTTAATAGGCAATTGTCTTGATAATATGTTTTTATGTGCATTTTTGCTTCTCAATCGAACACTATGAGAAGAGTTTGTATTAACCTTATGCCTTTATTGATTGCTCTATTTGCTTTCGTATTTCCAAATGAGATACGGGCTCAGGGCATTACGAAATCCGATGGGACTCAATTTAAGCTTTATCCAAAAGATTGGGTAAACGATATTAATCATGAATCGAATGCACATAGACCACACGACGAATATCGCTGTTATGTGATTGGCGGAGTATTTAAGAGTTTGTCTAATGCAAAGAGTTTTTTAGCAAAGTATCGTGAAACATTGGATGTTGAGAAAGCATTTATATTTCGGGAGCCTTCAGAGCTTTATTATGTTGCAATAGACGGTCCATTGAAACGAGAAGACGCAATGAAACTTGTTGCCGAAATAAACGCAAAATCTGAAGCTCAGCAGTTGTCAGGGGAAGATGTCTGGATAAAAACCAAGTAATAATTAGCTGTAGGATAAATTTCGTACAAGAATTACTTTTTTAAAATAGGCTCTAACAATGCCGGAAGAAGCGGCATGGCAGATTTTATTAAGACTGTTAGTAATTCAAATATTATTTTCATTATCAAAGTTTAGTAATTCTCCTAAAGTAATTTCAAGCCCGGCGGCCAAACGTTCAAGTGTAGTAAGTTTTAGATTCACTTTGCCTTTTTCGTATTTTCGAATATTGCTTTCATCAATATCTGTTTTCGCACTAAGGTCAAGTTGTGTCAGATGACGTTGCTCTCTCAAATAGCGAAGACGAATACCAAATCTTTTTTGTACATCCAAACTCACACAGCAAAATAGAAGAATAGACTTTGAACATTTCAGGGCTTTAACACCCTGATTTTTGTACAATATAATTAATACAAGTGTGAAATGAAAGGAGTTGTTTAATTTGAAAACGTATATTTATCCTTATACTCAAAAATAAAATAGTTGAAAATTAATATTTGAAACTTAGAATAAGAAGCTCTGGATTTTAATCACTGGTAATTTTCCATGATTTTTACTACATTGCTATTGCTGGGATTAATTGAACGAATTTTTAACCATACAATCACACATTTTACTTATGAAACACTTCTTGCTTAAGTTAGGCAGTGGGCTTTTTATTCTAGCTCTTGTCTTTGGGACTTTAAATTTTTCTTACGCTCAGAAAACTGGGTATGAGAAGAAAATGAAAAAAGTATACGATCATCTCAGAAAAAATGAACTTGACAAAGCAAGTGAAAAGTTAAATAAGGTTCTGGAGGAAAATCCTAGGTACGGAAAAGGATGGGATTTATTGGCAAAAATCGAGTTGCAACGCTACGAGGATTCCAAGAGATATTCAGGAGTGTTGAATATGGATAATATTAAGATTGAAGTTACCTCAGAGGAAGGAGCAGATTCTGTAGATAAGGCAGAATCGGATTCAATCGTAAATTCATTACAAGAGCTGTTTAAGCAGATAGATCCTGCAAAGATGCGAAAGGAAGAGTATATAAATGCCCTTCGTAAGGGTACTTTCTACGCAGATGACGCATATTATTGTTCGATGTTAGCAAGAGCCGAATTTGTGGAGGTTATGGTTGATACCAATGTGTCACCTAAAGCAATTAAGTATTATAGAACGGCAGAGAAACATTTTATAGACAAGAATTTTAAAAAAGCAGCCACATTTTATCTTCGAGCAACGGAAAAAGATCCAGACTTCTTCAAGGCTAGATTGTATTTAGGGGATTCGTACTTTTTCTTGGGAGATTACCCATACGCTATTAAAATATTCAACGAATGCCATGAACGTTTTCCTCACAAAATGGAGCCAGTAAAATATTTAGCTGATGCCTACAACAAGGAGGGACTCCATGATAAAGCTCGTGAAGCATGCGTGAAATCATTTTTGATTTACCCTGACTTATCTATGTTTACAAAACATGAAGATGCAGCGTATCTTGGAGGTTATGATGTGGACATTCAGAGGATTTATAGAGGAGTGTTTCCAAATCAAATAGATGATACTACAGTTAGCTTTACATTAGAATCCTCTAAGTTAACAGTAGAAGAGGTAGAAGCTCCAGGAGATTGGGCACATTATATAAGAGCTAAAGATAAAATAAAAGACTTTTGTGATGCGAAAGGAATGGTTGTAAAGCCTAATGACTTAACTAAATCTCAATACTTGGAAGTATACAGTTGGGAAAATCTTATAGCCAACTCATCGGATCCGATCTTTGACGAAGCAAAGAGAATGCAGATGGATGGCTATTTGGATTGTTATGTGCTAATATCTCATTTCCATCATGATTTCTATGATCAGTATGCCCACTTTGCAGCTAACAATCCAGATAAGGTTAAGACCTACTTTGATAAATATTTGAAGAGTCGCTAACATCGTTCATAAATAAGAAGGTATCTTTAAAAGGTAATAATCTCTGATGTAGGATTTGAATTGCGTTAGAATTATTAGTAATATGCTTCTTAATAGTTAATTAATAATCAGGTGATTAAGTTTGAATTTTCTGGTTTAGAATCTAAAGATGCTCTTACTAGTCCATTCGCCGAGCAAATGCTCGAACCGATGGAAGGAGGTGGAGTGATTCAGGATATTGAATTGCAGTTGTTTTATCTCTCGGTGGATGAACTAAAAGAGCAGCAAGATCAAATTGCTAAGGTATGTAAAAACCCTTACACCTGTATGTTGATTTTGAAAGGTCCAGCGGCAGATCCTATGCCTTTTGATATTTCTATTTTTACTCTGGTTTTAAGTGATCAGATGCCTATATCTACTATTAAACAGAATTTTGCGGAGGTAGTAGATTTGTATGCACGGTGCGTAGAGAAAATTGAAAACAATAAGAGGCTTGAACGAGTTATTAAAGGAACTAGAGTTGGAGTGTGGGAATGGAATGTGCAAACGGGATGGGTGAACTTCAATGAACGATGGGCCGAAATTATTGGATATAAGTTGGATGAACTTCAACCCGTTTCGATTGATACATGGATGAAATATGCTCATCCTGACGACCTAGTAGAGTCTAATAGAAGGTTACAAGAGCATTTTAGAGGAGATGTGGAGTACTATGATTTTGAAACCCGTATGAAGCATAAAGATGGTCATTGGGTCTGGATTCATGATAGGGGAAAAGTGTTTGAATGGAGTGAAGATGGAGAACCTTTAATGATGTCGGGTTCTCATATAGATATTACCGATCGTAAAGAGTTAGAGCAGAAATTGACCAAGTCGGATGATCAAAAGAGAGTTTTATTATCTGAAATTCATCATAGAGTTAAGAATCACCTTCATATTATTATAGGCTATCTGCAGCTGAAACGTTTACAAAGCGAAGATCAAAATTTTCAGGAAGTGGCTAGAGAAGCTGAGAAGATGATTTTAGCTGTAGCTCGAATGCATAACATTCTTTATCAACAAGAAAGTTTTGATACGATTATTATAGGTAATTATCTACTAGATATTTGTAAAGCAATTTCTCTTGAAGCTCCTGAATTGACTATTAATTTTAACGTAAAAACTAATGGAATAGAATTGGGAACAAGTTCTTCGTTGAATGTAGGGCTTATGATGAATGAGATTATTACCAACTCAATTAAATACGCGAGTAATAAAAATAATGAGTTAGATATTGAGGTGGAAATAAAAGCAGATGGGACATTGATAGTACGTGATAATGGAGAAGGTTTTCCTCAAGAGATCTTAGACGATCCTATGCATAATGATAGCTTAGGTATGAGTTTATTGTCTTCCATTTCTGAGGAGTTGGGAAGTAAACTTCAGCTACAAAATGATAATGGGGCGGTTGTAATTTTTGAGAAGTTGGAGATTTAATTGAATGGAGGATTTTCTTTTTTATAAAACATTCGATCTTGATTTGGAGAAGTGGTCTAATACTATGTTAAGAGATCTTAACGAAAGTAAAGCCTCTCTCAGAAGTCAAATGCTAGTCATGAGGCCTATATTATCCTTATTTTCAACGGTTGGAATCAGTTTACTCTGCATGTTATATGGATTGAGTTTTATGCCCGTAATATTTATTGGTGGAGCGATTACTCTGGGGTTTCTTGTGTTTTACATTAGGCACCTAATGATTAAGAGTAGTAATAAAGATTCTTCGGAAATAAATGAATTGTCAGACAAAAATTCCAGTACAAACAACTATAAAGGTACATTTAAGATTACTGGTGAAAAGATTCTATTAGAGGTAAATGGCAAGACGAATCAAGAATTACCATTTATGGGAAGTAAGATTAGTTTTGTTGGAGATCACATTATTAGATTTGTACATCCTGCTTACGCAAATAGTTTGGAGGTTATGGCTGTAATTTTTGAAGAGAAGGAAATGGAAAATTTAGCACGCCTTTTCAAACGCTCTTAGATTCTACTAGTATTTTATAAAACGGAATTGTACAATAATGTTTTTAACTCACTAGTTTTTAAATCATTTTTACTTAGAAAGTGAAGTCCTTGATAATGGTCTGCAACTTGCATGAAAACTCTAACTCTGCTACTCATATATACCACTTTAGGGCTCAAATCTAACTCTTGAAGCTTGTTAAGAACAAACATTCCATTGTTAATTTTCAAATTATGGTCTAGAAAGATTAAATCTGGTTTTTTATTTAGAGATTGTACACACCTATATTCGTCCACAAAAATCTCAATATTTTTGAAGCCAATATTTCTTAACATACCTTCCATTACTTTACAAAAGAAGTAGTGGTCATCCAATATGAATATACGAGAGTTCATTATATCTTTTTTAGGGCTCAATGGGATGTTTTTAAAAAGTGGATTAAGCCAACCATTCAATTTCTTAAGCGGGAATGTATCGTTCTTGTTGCGGTTATTTTGTTCCATGGTTACGTTGCTTAGCTATTTTAAAGAATTCATTTTACCCGAGAAGAGGGTTGATTACCAATTGCTGTTGAAAAAAGTCTGAATTCAATTTGGACTTCAGAACAAAATTAATTTTATGTTCTTTCTTGGGGTTAGAATCAAACATCAGTTTTAGCTTGGGTGTGCCAGTCAGTTTTGGAAAAGAACTTATATAAAAGATTTTTTTTAGTTTGTCAGCGTGTTTGTACTTTCTTAGTACCATCATCCCTTCAGACTCTTCTAAAAAATGATCTAAAATAAGGCAATCATAACACTCACTTTTGTGTAGGAAATTTGCTTCGTTGTGAAAAACATCTATGTGCATATTACAGACCTTCTTTAGATACTGTTTAAGCACTTGACCATAAAGTATATCATCATCTAAAATTGCTACTCGCATGATATTGCTTTCTTTCGTTAACTCTTCCTTTCTACCAGTCATAATATTAAGTCATTAATTGATTAAATAATTTTAAGTGACCCAGGATAGTTAATTCGTGCGAACAGTACTTACAGGAGTATCATTACCTGCGATGCTTTAAAAATAAGATGTCGAACCGTTTTACTTGTGTTGTTTTAAAAAGTTAAAGTGCCTCTTAAAACGACCACTAAAATCATACTTGATGTTATCAATGATGGTTCATTTCTAATTTTCGTGTAAAATGTATTTATGCAATTAAAAATTAGAATTGTACCATAGTGGTGTGTAGTTATACTGATATGAATCCTAAAGGTTTCAAGGGAATTTAAATTTTGTAAAAAAAGGGTTTTAATTAATAAAATATTAGGTTTGATTCAAGGAGAACAAAGCACTTTTTCAAAGAGTAATAAAGTTTCTCTAGAAGGATTTACTATTTCTTTTTGCAGATCGAAACCTAGTTTATTCAAGAGATTAATGGAAGGCGAGTTTTGAGGGATTGTAATCGCCGAAATTTTTTCCACCTGAAGCTTTTCAAATGCATAATTGATTGTTCCTTGAGCAGCTTCATACGCATATCCTAATCTAGAGAATTCAGGTGCCAAAGCAAATCCAATGTCGATATGTTCGAGCCAATCTCTTTTTAATAAACCACATACACCAATCGGATTGTTGGATGTTTTTTCGAGTATTAGCCAAATTCCAAATCCATTTTCTTTATAGGATTTAAGAGGACCATTTTTTAAATAATTCGCCGCATCTTCCATAGTCTTAAAACCAAAGTCTCCAATATTCTTTTTCCAACCTTCAGAATTAATAAGTTTGAAAATAAACGGCTGGTCCTGTAGGAGTAATTCTCGTAAGGTAAGACGTTTGGTTTCTAGGATCATATTGAAGTTTAGGTTAATTAATGGAATAAAAAAGCCCACCTAAAAGTGGGCTTTTAGATCTAACTCGTCGTAAATGCTACTTAATTTCAGGAGCTCCAAGCTGTTTTAACTTATTTCTTAAACCTTCTATGGTACTCTTTATATTTGCGAATTTAGAAGACTCTTGTCCATATAGGGTTTCCGCATTTTTCAAACATTCTTTATGGAGTTTGGTTGGGCCATAAGTGGTACTTTTTCTACTTGATCCGGCCATGTCCAAATAATCCTCAATAGAAGGGTATGCATCTTTAGCTCCGACTTCAAATCTAGTTTCACTGCCGTCTACGCGAATTGCCATATTCATGATTTCTGTTCGAACTGTTTCTAATTCTTTTTCGAAAGTGGCATTTACTTTAGAACCTCTTTTGTATGACTCATAAATAGCATCAATTAGCTTTTTGGACTCTTCTATTTCATCCGAAAGTTTGTAGGCATTGTTCCGTATCATTTCTATTTTGTCCCAATATGCAACAAGGTCAGTGTTGGACATGGATTGATGCTTGTTCTCGTACAATGGAACAACTTCAATTTCAACTTCTTTGGAGATTGCTTCAAATTTGCCATTGATCTGTTTGTGGAGTTTTGCCTTGTATTTTCCGACACTGACTAAACCTCCTTTTTGTTTAGGGTCAATTTTTTCAGCGTTAAGTCGCTCTGAAGATTCGGTAGTCAAATCCCATGTTACGCGATTATAGCCTTTTTGATTAGGAGCTTCAATTTTTTTGATGATGTTCCCATTAGCATCATAAACGAACAGCCATACTTTAGGTTTAATTTCTATTTTTTCTTCTTCTAATACTTTCCAAGCAGGTACACCTATCGCTTTTTTGTCCTTCTCCAGTTCTTTTTCATTTTTCTGACGTTGCTCCTCCTTTGATTTGTAGCCATCTTTCAGATAGAAGGTCAATGTCGAACCAAACTCTGGGTTTTTAGCCACAAAGAAATTATCTCCTTGCGAAGCTTTTTCATTCCATCCTAAAATTCTTTTTTGAAGATACCAAAGTGCCTTTTTTGGAGCAAAAAGAGTAGCTTCCTCCACTTGGTTGGTATCTATAGTTGATCTTAAAGAAGAATAGTCATCTAGAATGTAGAACCCTCGTCCGAAGGTTGCTAGCACCAAATCGTTTTCTGTTTTTTGAATGGCAAGATCTCTTACGGAAATATTAGGCATTCCTCCTTTTAGTTTAGCCCAACTTTTTGCACCATCGTTGGTAAAGTATACTCCAAATTCAGTTCCTAAGAACATTAAATCTTTTTCCTTATGATCTTGAACAACACGCCACAACAAGGTCCTGTCCGGAAGGTCTGCTGAAACACTTTTCCATTTTTTACCTTTGTCAGTACTTTTGTAAATGTAAGGTTGGTAATCACCATACTTGTGATTGTCAAAAACAGCATAAACGGTATTTTCATCATACATGTCGGCCTTAATGTCGTTTACAAATGCCGTTGTTGGAAGACCCTTGATAGATTTAAAACTAACTTTTCTCCAGTTCTTTCCTCCATCTTCCGTTACCTGAATAATTCCATCATCTGTTCCTGCATAAATTAATCCTTCTTTAACAGGGGACTCTGATAATGAAGTAATCGTACTGTAGTTGGACATCGCGTAAATGTCCCACGCATTATCCCATTTTTGCATTTCTCCATAAAACGGAGTTTGAATTCGTTGGATGTTGTTTGTAAGATCTCCTGAAATTGGTGTCCACGAATCCCCACGATCTTCCGATTTCCAAACGCGTTGAGAAGCATGATAAATGCGCGAAGGTTTGTGAGGGCTTACTAGGATTGGTGCATCCCAGTTGAACCGTTCTTTTTTCTCACCTAATGCTGGTTGAGGTTGGATATACACATTTTCACCAGTTCTTTTATCATGACGATTCAAGTTTCCTTGTTGCCATTGAGCATAGACTACATTAGGGTTTCCAGGCTCTGTAGCTGGTTGGTGTCCGTCACCTCCTAGTACAACATACCAATCTGAGTTACGAATCCCATGGATGTTGTCAGTACGAGATGGTCCTCCTTGGGTATTATTATCCTGAGTACCTCCATAAACGTTGTAGAAAGGTTTTGCATCGTCAATTGCTAATTTGTAAAACTGAGTAATCGGAAGGTTATCAATAAACTTCCAGTTTTTGGTTTTGTCGAAACTTTCATAAAGTCCACCATCACAACCTACAAGGATGTAGTTTGGATCATCTTTTTTGAATGCTACAGCATGGTTATCAACATGCTTTTCTTCTTCATTCATTTTAGTAAATGTCTTACCTCCGTCACTAGATTCGAGCATGTAATTATTTGCCATATAAAGCTTGTCAAATTGATGCGGAGAGACATATAGTTCTTGATAATAATGTGGCCCTGTTCCACCTGCAACAGCATCAGACATTTTAGTCCAACTTCCACCTTGATCGTCACTTCTGTATACACCACCAGTTCTACGATTCAATTCAATCGCGGCATAAAGAACATCTGGATTTTGATAAGATATACCTAGACCAATTTTACCCATATTGCTCGTTGGTAATCCATTGGTCAATTTATTCCAATTTTCACCGCCATCTTCTGATTTATAAATAGCAGTTCCTGGTCCTCCACCCATATACCCAGCAACGGTACGATGTCTTTGCCAAGTCGCAGCATAAAGTTTTTTAGGGTTTCTAGGATCAATAAGTAAGTCAGTTGCTCCAACCCATTTGTCATCTCCTAGAGTTCTTTTCCATGTTTTACCACCGTCAGTAGTCATGTAAACACCACGTTCACCTCCTTCGCTCCAAAGTGGTCCCTGAGAAGCTACCCACATGATATTAGAGTTAGTTGGGTGGATAATGATTTTCGAAAGATGCTCAGACTTTTTCAAGCCCATGTTTTTCCAACTTTTCCCTCCATCTTCACTTTTATAAATTCCGTCTCCATAGCTGATATGTCTTCCTCCATCATTTTCACCAGTACCTACCCAAACAATATTTGGATTTTGAGGGTCAAGTGAAATACATCCGATCGAATAGCTTTTTTGCCCATCGAAAATTGAAGACCAAGTGGTTCCTGAATTTTCAGTTTTCCAAACTCCTCCAGACGCTACACCTACATACCAAATATTGGAATTGTTAGGGTGAATAACGACATCTGAAATTCTACCAGACATAAGAGCTGGTCCAATACTGCGGAATTTAAGACCTCCATAAAACGATTTATCTTTTTTCTTTTCCTCAACAGGTTTATCCTGAGCCATCAAAGACGAAGCTCCAAATATTACTAGAGTAAAAATATAGAGTAACTTTTTCATAGTGTGTGTAGTTAAGTTATTGTTCCAATATATTAGTAATGAGCCTGATTTAAAAATCACAGCCCGAATTAAAGTGTATATTTTACTTTAAACCAAAAATTAATTCCCGGTTGACTGATGCCAGAACTAAAGTTCCGAACATGCTGGTCAAACATATTATCAATGCCCAACGAGTAATTGAAATGTTTCGCATTGTAAGAAACAAACGAGTTGCATAATGCCCAAGAAGGAGTTCCTTCTAAAGTTGCAGCATCTTCGTTATCAACACCAGTGGGTGAATAAAGTTCAATGGATTTATTCCCATTGTATAAAATGTTAATTCCGCTTTCCCATTTCTTATGAGACCAAACCAGTCCAGCAGTTCCATAAAGTGGTGGTATATGACCCAACGGAACATTATTAGTAAGGTCTTTGCCATACGTGTATGTTATGTTCATGAAAACATCAAGTTTCTCAGTGAGCACTTGTTGATAACCAAGTGTGGCTCCAGTAATTTGAGCGCGGCTGGTATTTGCATTATACTGAACTTGATTGAGCCTTCCATCAAAAAAGATGGAGTCTTGCCCTTCAATTGTACCATTTACACGTGTGATGGCATCATTGAGAATCGTGTAATACGGTGAAAAGGAGAATTTAGTTTTGTACGTAGCGTATTGAATGAAGCTTTCGGCATTGTAAGTCTGTTCTGGTTTTAAACTTCGGCTAGGCAGAATAATATTGTTTCTTTTTACTCTAAACTTCCCATAATCGTCTAAGTTGGGAGATCTAAATCCCTTGCTGAGCATTCCAGTAAGGTTCCATCTTTTTAATTCATAGTTAAGACCTACTTTACCAACTAACGCGTGGTTATTAAACTGTATGTTGTTGTTGGGAATATTAAAGGGAAGATCAGCATTAAAGGTGGACCTGTTATCTAGATATTCGTATCGTACACCGCCAATTATTTTGAAATGATCTGAGAAGAAGTGAATGCCATCAATGAAAATACCATTCGTGAAATAGGTGTTTTTGCCATCAGGAAATCTGGAAGGAGCACTGGATTGAACTTTAGTATTGATGTTAGTTTGAGCACCAACGGATTTGATGTCATTAAGATAAGTTTCCATTCCGTATCTGATAATTGTATTATCATTAACTTCCTTTTTGAACCTATGAGTTAATGAAAAACTTTTTACGGTTTCAATATTGGATGTTTCTAGACTGTCATTGAAGAGTCTGTAATACCTATTTTCACCGTAGTTTTGAAAGGCTGCAATCAAGGTGTAATTATCAAAGAAGAAATTAGCTTTCTCGTAATTCACATGTAGGCTATTGATCCAGTGTTTCTGAGGCCCATAGTGCCATTGAGCGTATCTAGGAATTGAATTATTAAACTCATTGAGTTTGTCGTATCGGTTGATATTGCTTGAAGTCGTATATATGGAGGATAGTTCAAGCATTAAGTTCTGATTTACATGCCATCTTGCTTTCTGCATTCCGTTGAATTGAGAATAGCCTGTATTTTGTAAGCGCAATGGGTTAAGATTGTTAATGATCTGATCTCCTTGGTCTGAAGTTGCTACAAACTGATCTTGTTTTCCCCAATTCGGTTGACCTTTAGTAGCTCTTGCACCAATTCGAATATTATCGAAGTCAGCATATGTTACGGACGAGATAAAACTTAACTTCTTGGTGCCATAAATAAGATCGAGATGTCCTTGCTTTTCGAAGTTAGCCGAACCCGTTTGAAAAGAGGCTGTGAGTTGACTGAGTTGGAACGTGTCCGTTTCTGCGAATGGGCTTTTAGTGAAAAAGTTAATCGAACCACCAAGCGCATCAGTACCATAAAGTACAGAAGAAGAACCATACAATAAGTTTACATCACTAATCGTATGTTGATCCATCAGAATCGTTTGTTGACTATGACCTCCACGTGTAATGGCGTTATTGAGTCGAATACCATCCATGAGCAGAAGAACTTTGTTGCCTTCCAAACCACGAATTACAGGACTTCCACCTGCAGCTTGGCTTCGTTGGATATATACCTGTCCAGAGTTTTCCAAGACCTCCGCAGTAGTTTTAGAAAGTTTAGATTCCACTTTTTCGATTTTCATTCGAAATTGACGAGGAGCAAGAAGACTAATAGGCATTGGTGTTAATTTCGGAGGAGTAGAAGTGATCTCCAACAAATCTATCATGGTGGTATCTTTTGTGATACTATTCTCCTTTTGTCCGAAACAAATAGCCGACCACAACAGTAATATGAGAACCACGAGTTTTTTCACATTGCAATGATAGTGAAAAATAATAGTGGGTGAATATCTATCGACGATTGG